>JBCBSO010000123.1:0-8941 GCA_039819205.1 Actinomycetota bacterium | reverse complement strand
TGAGCGACATCGCGCGAGGCCTCGCCGAACATGTTCCAGGTCATGATCTCGCGTTCGTCCGACATCGCTTGGCAACCTAGCTCGCGGACTCGGCCGTCGCGGTGGTCGCCGGCAGACAGATGTCGGCGGGGCGCACCGGCACACGATCGAGCGGGCGACCGACACCATCGACCTGGCGCATGGCGTCGCGAATCGCCGCCACGATCGCCGGCGTCGACGAGATCGTCGGCGGCTCACCGACACCTTTGGCCCCCAACGGCGCCAGCGGATCGGGTTGTTCGATCAGCGTGGCGACCACGTCGGGCATGTCGAGGAATGTCGGCAGCAAATAGTCGGTGAAGTTGCCATTGCGAATGACACCATCGGTTTGAACGATCTCCTCCATCACCGCCAGACCGAGGCCCTGGGCGATGCCGCCTTCGATCTGTCCGGTGATCGACAGCGGATTGAGCGCCCGGCCGACGTCTTGCGCGGTCGCGAGCTGGACGACCTTGACCAGACCGAGCTCGGGATCGACATCGACCACCGCACGGTGGGCGACGAAGACGAATCCGACGTGACAGTCGCCTTGTCCGTTCTCGTCGAGCGGCTCAGTCGCCGGATGGTGGTACTCGACCGTTTCGTCGATGTCGACACCGGCGCTGGCGTCGGCCACCCCGATCCGCCAGCCGGTCGCGTTGTCGAGCACGTCGGTGCCGTCGATCACCAGGCCCTCGGGATCGACACCGTGCTGCTCGGCGACGTGCAAGAACAAGCGATCGCGCACGGCGCGGCACGCGGCCGCCACGGCGCCGCCGCTCATCCAGGTCTGGCGGGACGCGGATGTCGAGCCCGCCGAGCCGATCTGGGTGTCGATACGACCGAGCACCACCTCGTCGACGCCGAGCACCGATCGGGCGATCTGTCCAGCGAGCGTCACAAAGCCCTGCCCGACCTCGACGGTGGCGAACTTCAAGGTGGCCACACCGTCGCCCAACCGGCAACGCGCCGTGGCGTAGTCGTCGAACCCGGCCGAGTACATCAAGTTCTTGATCGACACGCCCCAGCCAATGCCGCGTACGACCTCGGATGTCGTTGTGGTGCGACCTGCGCCGCCCGGCAGCTTCATCACATCGGTGCTGCCATCGGCGCGGAGTTGCCCGCCGACCGGTTCGTCGGGCAGCGGTAGCGCAGCGGTCTCGCGCAAACACTCCTCGACCGGCGCCACGTTCTGTACCACCTGACCGGTGAGCGTGCGATCGCCGGTGCGCATCGCGTTGCGCAGGCGGATCTCCCACGGGTCGAGATCGCAGGCGAGCGCCAACTTGTCCATCTGTGACTCGTGCGCAAAGCACGCCTGCACCACGCCGAACCCGCGCATCGCTCCGCAGGGCAGATGGTTGGTGCGCACCGCGTGTCCTTCGATCACCGCATTCGGGCACCGATACGGACCCGCGGCCTGGGTCACCGCGTTGAGCAGCACCGCCTCGGAGGTCGATGCGTAGGCGCCGCCGTCGAACACCATCCGCGACTCGACCTTTACCAGTTGGCCGTCGGCGGTGGCGTGGTGACGCATCCAGATCGTTGCCGGATGGCGATGGACATGACCGAGGAAGCTCTCGGCGCGGTCGTAGGCCATGCGCACCGGGCGACCCAGCCGTAACGCCAGCAGGCTGGTGTGTATCTGCAAACTGATGTCTTCGCGGGCGCCGAACGCACCACCAACACCGCCGAGTACGAGACGGATCGCCTCGGGGTCGAGGCCGAGACAGTCGGCCATCTGCCGCCGGTCCTCGTGCATCCACTGCGTGGCCACGTACACCTCGAGGCTGCGGCCACCCGGATCGGGTACCGCGAGCGCCGCCTCGAGACCGAGAAACGCCTGATCCTGCATGCCGATCTCGTACGTGCCCTCCACCACCACATCGCCCGTGGCGTTGCCATCGCCGTGGAGTACCGGTTGGGACGAGATCACATTGCCGTCGGGGTGGATCAGCGCGGTCGCCGGATCGAGCGCGGCCTCGGGATCGAGCAGCGGCGTCAGCACCTCGTACTCGACGTGGATGGCCGCCAGCGCACGACGGCACGTCTCGGGGTCGTCTGCGGCAACCGCCGCGATCGGCTCGCCCACATAGCGCACGATGTCGGTGGCAAACACCGGTTGGTCGGCCACGATCAAACCGTAGGTACGCCGGCCCGGCACGTCGTCGGCGGTGATCACGGCCTGCACGCCAGGGGTCTGCCATGCGCCACTGAGATCGATCGACAGGATGCGGGCATACGGGTGCGGCGAACGCAGCGTGCCCCCGAACAAACAACCGTCGGCGGTCAGGTCGGACGAGAACTCGAAGGTGCCCTGCGTTTTGGCATCACCGTCAGGGCGCAGCACCGAGTCGCCGAGCGTGCCCGCGCGCACGCCGCTGGGTGCATCGAGCACGGTCACCGGCGCCGCTCCACCACGACTCGCTCGACCGCCTCGAGAATCCGCCCGTACCCCGTACATCGACAGAGGTTCCCGGCCAGCGCCTCACGCACGGCGCTCTCGGAGAGGCCGTCGGTGTCGGAGTGACCCGGTGGACGGCTATCGCCATCGAGCAGTGCGTGCACGGCCATGATCAGGCCAGGGGTGCAGAACCCGCACTGCACGGCGCCGGTCTCCACGAACGCTCGTTGTACGTCGCTGGGCGCGCCGTCGGGAGCGAGACCCTCGACGGTTGTGATCGCCTGACCCTGCGCGCTGGCCGCCATGACCAGACACGCACACACGAGCCCGCCGTCGATCAGCACACTGCACGAGCCGCACTCCCCCTGTTCGCACGCACCCTTGGTGCCGAGCAAGCCGAGGCGATCGCGCAATACGTCCAGCAGGCTCTCGCCCGGCCACGAGTCGCGCACCTCGTAGTCGGCGCCGTTGACGCGCAGCGTGTAGTGATCGCTCATGCCGCCCGCTCCCCGTTGGTGGCGAGCCCGCGGGCGACCAGCCGCCGGGCGAGCACGCCGACCGCATGCCGCCGGTACGCCGCGCTGGCGCGGTGATCGTCGATGGGCTGTGCCGCTGCCGAGGTTGCCCTGGCCAGTTCGTCGAGCGCAGCGGGGTCGACGCGCTGCTCATCCCAGTCGATCGTTGCGGCGAGCGTTTCCTCGGCGGACGTTGCGCGCAGCACGGTGGGGCCGACCGAGCCGAGGGCGATCGCAACCGAGCGGCGGTTGGTGTCGAGCACCACGCAGGTCGACGCGATGGCGATCACCATGGCATTGCGCACGCCGACCTTGGCGTATCCCTGCCATCCCTGGATGACGGGCAGTGTGACCGACACGATGAGTTCGTCGGCGGCCAGGGCGTGCTGTTTGGGACCAAGCATCAACTCACCGATCGGTACCGAACGGCGCCCGCCCGCCGCGGCCACCTCGACCGACGCATCGAGGGCGGCGAGCACCGGCAGTCCATCACCCGCCGGCGAGCACGTGCCGATGTTGCCGCCGAGCGTGCCGGCATTGCGGATCTGCGGCGAGCCGACGGTGCGCGCCGCCTCGGCGAGCGCCGGGAGCATCCCGGCGAGTGGTTCGTCGAGCATTTCGGTGTAGGTAACGCCGGCGCCGATCGTGACGGTCTGCGCCGCTGGATCGTGGCGCCACGAACGCAGCTCGGCGATGCGGTTGACCACGACGACGTCAGCGTCGGGCAATGGGCGCAACGCGCCGTCGTTGACCTCGACCATCATGTCGGTTCCGCCGGCCAACACGATCGAACCCGGACGCTCAGCCAGACGCCCGACGGCGTCGTCGACGCCGTTCGCCACGTACACCGCCATCGCCGAACTGTACCAACGGTGATGCGGTACATGCTGACTCGTCGACCGGTCATCGCGGCGATACCGTCGCTGCGATCCACCCCAGGGTGCCCGCTCCGATGACCCGTCGTTCACCACTCGCCGTCGTGCTCATGTGCGCGCTCGTTCTCGCCGCGTGCGCCGGATCCGGCAACGAGGAGAGCGCCACAGCGACAACCGCACCGGAGGACATGGACGAATCGACAGACGCGGCACCCGGCAGCGGCACCCCCACGACCGAGCCGGCCGTGTCACCCGATCCGATTCCCGGGGGCACGCTGCGGTATGCCGCCGGCGCCGTTGGGCCGTCACTCGACCCGACCAGCACCGAGTTCACCGCCGCCGAACGAACCGTCGTAAACACGGTGTTCGACACCCTGACCGCCATCGACGTCGACGGACGACCGGTGCCGTATCTCGCCGAGTCACTGACGCCGGTCGGCGGCGACCTGTCGGTCTGGCAGGTGACGCTTCGACCGGACATCACATTCCACGACGGCACGCCCCTCGACGCGGCGGCGGTCGTCGCCAACTTCGAAGCCCAGCGTGCCGATCCCGGGATCGGTGTGGTCATCAGAGCGGACTATGTGCCCGATCAGCCGGTAACGGTCGTCGATGAGCAGACCGTGGAGTACCGCCTCCTCGACCCGAGCGGCGCCTTTCCCGCTCGGCTCGCCGGCCAGGAAGGGATCATCGCCTCAGCGGCATGGCTGGAGGCGACCGTCGGCGATCCGACGCTGCGCGGCCGACCGATCGGCACCGGGCCGTACACGTTCGCCGACCGCACCGACCGCTTCCTTCGTGTCGACCGCAACCCGACGTGGTGGGGTGGCGATGTCTACATCGACGCGATCGAGTTCATCGACGACGACGCAGGCGCCCTCGATGCCGTGGCGCTGCTCGACGTCGGCGAGCTCGATGGTCTGCAGTCTGCCGGCCCCACCGAACTCGATCGGCTCGCCGAGCTCGACGGCGTCCAAACGACCACCGAGGTCGACGACGAGGTTGCGCTGGTCATGCTGAACACCGAGAGCCCGCCGTTCGACGACCCAGTCGTCAGACGTGCGCTCACGTTGGCAACACCGCTCGACGTGGTCCGGCAGGCGCTCGGCGGCGAGCAGGTCGTCGCCGCCACCCAACGCTTCGCGCCCGACAGTCCGTACTTCGATCCTCGAGTCGAGCAGGTCGGCGACGTGCCCGAGGACGCGCGCACGTTGCTCTTCGCCACATGTATCGACACACCAGACCGCTGCGTCGACGGACGCATCGGTGTCGAGCTCCAGTATCCCGTGGAGACCACACCGCAGCCGGCGATCGACGCGCTCGTCGATGGATGGACAAGTGTTGGGTTCGACGTCGACGTGCAGCCGCTCAGCGCGGCCGAGCACCAATCACAGATCGCGTTCGGCGAGTTCAACGCCACGTTGTGGCGTCAGTTCGGAGCCGTCGACCCGTCCGCCGACAACGCCTTCCTGCTGTGTCGCAACATCGCCGACGTGTCGCTCAACTGGACGCGGCTCTGCGACCTGGCGCGCGACGCCGAACTGCTCGAAGCGCAACGCTCGGCTGACCCGAACGAACGCACATCGGCCTATCAGACGGTGAGCGCGACGATCGCTGAGTCGAACGCGTATGTGTTCCTGACGCACGACGAATGGGCGTACGCCTTCGGCCCGAACGTCGGCGGCGTGTGCGCCCGAACTGCGCCGGACGGCGCCGTGCTTGCGTGTGCTGCACCGGCCGGGGGAACCTGGCTATCGCAGCTGTGGTTCACGGGGTGACCGATCGACGCGGCCCCGAGCGCGATGATGGCCACCCGATGGTGACCACCGCTGGCGCCGAACCCGACGCAGACGACACCACGCCGTCGAACGAGAGCACCGAGTGGGCGCGCGCCCTCGTGGTCGGGCTGGCGGCCTACGTCGTCTCGCGACTCTGCGTGCTGGCGGGGGCGGCGGTGCGCTCGGCACAGCTGGTCGTGGACGCCCGAGAGGATGGCGAACCCGAGCCCGGTGCGCTGTCGACCATTGCCGAGGTGCTCACCTCATGGGACGGAGAGTGGTACCTGACGATCGTCCGCGACGGGTACCCCGACGCCATTCCACCGGCGATTACCTACGACCAGATCGAAGCGCGGGCGGCGTTCTTTCCCGTGTATCCGTGGCTGGTTCGCTCGGCCGATCTGGTGATTCCGGGCGGCGACACGATCGCCGCGCTGATGGTCAACTTCGTCCTCGGGGCGCTGTCGGTGGTGCTGATCGGCATGATTGCCCGTCACCTGTACTCGGTTGGTGTCGCCGCCCGCGCGATGACCCTGTACGCGATCTTCCCTGGCAGCTTCGTGTTGTCGTTCGCGTACGCCGAAGCGACGCTGATCGTGTTGTCGGCGGTGTGCATGCTCTTGTTGCTTGACCGCCGCTGGCTGCTGGCGGGTCTGGTGGCGCTAGCTGCCACCGCCGCCAGGCCAAACGGCCTGGCCATCGTGGCGGCGTGTGCCGTCGCCGCGTTCATCGCCATTCGAGATCGGCGCGACTGGACGGCGCTCCTGGCGGTGATTCCCGCGCCGTTCGGGTTTCTCTTCTTCCAGTGGTATGTCGATGACACCGCCGGTGAGTCCGGTGCGTGGTTCCGGGTGCAGTCCGAAGCGTGGTCGGAGGGGACCAGTTTCGGTCTGACGGCGTTCACCAACACGGTCGAATTCATCAGAGCACCGTTCGGCTCACCGGCGAACGCGCTGACTGCGTTGTCGCTCATTGCCCTCGTTGGGATGGCCTTCTGTGCCTGGCGCGTCCGCTTGGCTGCGCCGCTGCTCGCGTTTAGTGCCGTCATCATCGTGTTGATGCTGATCCCCGAAACCGTCACGGCTCGACCGCGCTTTTTGTTCACCGCATTCCCCTTGTTCATCGCTGTTGCCGCGTGGTGGCCCCAACCGGAGGCCAGCGGCGACCATCATCGAGCATCGTGGGATCGCGCCGGCTGGGATTTCGTGCTCGTCATCGGCGGAGCGGGCCTGGTCGCGCTGACCACCTTGTACGCAGTATTCGCGGCAATCCCGTAGCAGCATGTCCGAGCCGGTGACTGCAGAGCCGGCCGGTGGATCTCGCTGGCGTGATCGGTTCGGGCTGATCGTCCTGGCGGCGCTCGCCTATCTGCCAGCGCTGGCCAGCTCGCCGGGGCGGATGCCGGCCGACACCAAGCTGTACCTGTACCTCGATCCCGGCGGCTTGGTCAGCCGATCAACGTCGACCTTCGAGGCCGAGCAGTTCGCCGGGTGGGTCCCGCATCAACAGATCACCTATCTGTGGCCCTCCGGTCCCTGGTTTTGGCTCTTCGATACCGTTGGCGTGCCCGACTGGATCGCCCATCGGCTGTGGATCGGCACCATCCTGTTCACCGCCGGCGCCGGCGCGCGATGGGCGGCCCGGCAACTCGGGATCGGCCCAGTCGCCGCGCTCGCAGGTGCTGCGCTCTACCAGTGCAGCCCCTATCTGCTGGCCTACGTATCGCGCACATCGCTCCTGCTGTTGCCATGGGCCGGCCTGGGGTGGATCGTCGGGCTGACCATTCGAGCCACGGCGCGGTCGCGAGCCGCACGTCCGCAGCCGGGCATTGCTGAGCCGACGACGCGCGCCGTCACCGACCTCGACGAGTCGTCCGATGACGAGCCCGATGGCGAGACCGAGGATGACGTTGAACGACCCGACGTGCCCGAGCCGACGGCCGGGCCGTCGTGGCGTAATCGTCTCGCCCCGTGGCGCGAGCCAGCGCTGATCGCGCTCATCGTTGCGACGGTCGGCAACGGGAACGCCACCGCGCTGGCATTGATCATCCCCGGACCGGTGCTGTGGCTGCTGCATCTCGCTGCGGCTGGAGGCATCCGCTGGCGGAGCGCCGTGGCGATCGCCCTGCGCACTGGTGCGGCCTGCCTCGTGGTGTCGGCCTGGTGGGTTGGGATGCTCGTGGTGCAATCACGGGTTGGTGCCCCGGTGCTTGCCTACTCCGAGACGCTGCGCGACGTGAGCCGCAACTCAACGGGCTCAGAGGTGCTGCGCGGGCTCGGCTACTGGCTCTTCTATCAACGCGACGTCGCAGGTCCGACCACGTCAGCCTCGTTCGACTTCCTGGTCAGCGGCCGATCGATCGCCCTCAGTTACCTCGTTGCCCTCGTCGGTCTGGTCGGCTTGGTCGTCGTTCGGTGGTCGCATCGCCGGTTCGCGGCGTTGCTGGTGGCCGTCGGCGCGTTGCTTGCAGTTGGTGTACATCCGATCGACGGGCCCTCGCCGCTGGCATCGTTGGTGGTCGGCGACGAGGAGTCGACGCTGGCGGTCGCCCTACGCAGCAGCACCCGAGCGACTCCCCTGCTGGTGTTGGGCTTGGCACTCGGCACAGCAGCGCTGGTCGCCGCGTTGCCCGGACGTGTCCGCGGGCTCGGTGCAGGGATCGGCTGGCGACCGATTGCCGCGGGCGCCGCCGTCGTGCTGGTCGCAATCAACCTGCCGTCGCTGTGGCGTGCAGAGCTTGTCGATCCGGCCATCGATCGTGATGCCGCGCCGCCGGCAGTTCTGATAACACCATCGACCCCGTCCACGGAGAACAACTCAACGGGCGCGATCGCGGCGCCGACCAACGGGTCGCCGATCTCGATCTCGTCGAGCGTGGCGATGTCGCCCCGATTGACGATCGGCTCCCCGTAGGGTTGGGGCGCGCCGAGTCCGGCGGCGGGGTCGGCGAGCAGCGCAGCCACGACCTCGGGCCGCGCCGTGCGGAACCGCTCGAAGGCGGCGTCGTTGACGGCCCAGATCGTGTCAGCGCCGAACAGCCGGGCAACGGTGGCCACGGTCGATGGCTCGGCCCAACCCTCCTGAATCCGATCGTCGAAGGCATATAGCAGATCCATCGCCGGGCCCGATCCGAGCGGCAGGAGATCGCGCGTGACGAGCGGACGATCGACCAGCGCAACCAATGGCTGGTCGACGGTGTAACCCCAGCGGAACGCGCCGAACTCGGCGCCGGGGAGCTGGAGGACGCGTCCGCCGCCGGTGGGCTCGGCTGACGCATTGAGGTCGGTGGCGGCCTGTTGCCACGCGGCCGGCGGCGCGGCATCACGATCGATGGCCGGATCGACAAGCTCT
>JBCBSO010000122.1:0-8952 GCA_039819205.1 Actinomycetota bacterium | reverse complement strand
CGTCCGACGGCGGCACCGCAATCACGTCATCGAGCATCTGCGACAACAGGTCTGTCGATGTCACGACGAGGTCGGCGCGCACGTTGAGGTCGGCGGACTCCTGGCGGTCGAGCTCGGCCAATTGGGGCCGCACCTCGGCGCAGATCGACTCGGCGCGCGCCGCCCACTCGCGGTCGTCGACCTTGTTCACCGCCTCTTTGGACGCAAAGAACAGCGCCCACACCCAAAAAATCGCCAAGCCGACCAGTGAGATGATCACCACGATGCGGCCGACCTGCGACCAGAACGAGCGTGGCTCGTCGGCATCGAGCTCGAGGCGATCGTCGACCGCGGTCACGACGGCGACGCTAGTGGCCGTTCGGCCGAAACCGGCCGCGGTGCACCCCGCCCTGAGCCGCGCGAGGCGATGGCAGGGAACGGGTCCGTCGCGCAGCGCGCCGCCCTGGTAGAACCTGCGACGGTGTCTACGGCTGTCGACGATCCGGTGACGCCGGTCGCCGCCGAGGGCGCCCGGTGGGAACGACTTCGGCGAAACGCGCGCTTCTTGTGGTCGATCACGATGATCCACCCGAAGCTGTTCTCGGTGGCGATCGCGGGTGCGGCACTGTTCGCTGCGGCAACGATCGTGTCGAGCGTCGTACTCGGGTGGGTGATCGACAACGTCATCGAACCGCGGTTCGAGGAGGGTGATGTTGCTACGGGCACGGTGTTCGCGGGTCTTGCGCTGATCTTCGGCGTCGGCATCGTCCGGGCCGTCGCCATCGTGGTGCGCCGCGGGTTTGCGTCGATGATGCAGTGGCGAGTGGCGCAAACACTCACCGGGCGCGTGCTCGACCAGCTGATCCACCAGCCGATCACCTGGCACGCCCGGCGCGCCGACGGCGATCTCGTCGCCCGAGCGGGGGTGGATACCGAGGCCACGGTGAGCGTGCTCGCGCCGATTCCTTTCGCCACCGGAACGGTGCTCATGGTCGTTGGATCGACGATCTGGCTGTTCGTGCTCGACATTCCTGTGGGCATCGTTGCGGCGATCGTGTTCCCCCTGCTGGTTGCGACAAACGTGGTGTACGAGCGGGCGGTGGCGCATCACTTCGCCCGCGCTCAGGGCCAGCTCGGCGACTTCTCTGCGGGCGTGCACGAGAGCTTCGAAGGTGTTCAGGTGGTCAAGTCGTATGGCGCCGAGGAGCGCGAAACGCAGCGTTTGTCACACCTCGCCAGCGCGGTCCGCGATTCGCGCATCACCGCCATCAACATTCGCAGCTGGTTCGAGGCGTTTCTCGATGCGTTCCCGTCGATGGCCAACATCGCTCTTGTCGTGCTGGGCGCATGGCGCGTTCAGTCCGGAGACCTCACCGTGGGTGAGATCTCCAGCGTGATCTTCCTCTTCCAGTTGCTCGTGTTTCCCCTCCGCCTCATCGGCTACACGCTGTCGGAGCTCCCGCGTTCGATTGCCGCGTGGCGGCGCATCGACGAAGTGGTGTCCGAACCGCGCGAGCCGGATCCGGCCGATCGTGTCGAGGAGGCTGCCGAAGGGGTCGGGGTGGAGCTCGATCGGGTCACGTTCCGGCATACCGACGGCAGTCCGCCGACGATCAACGAAGTGGTGATGTCGTTGCCGGAAGGCACGGTCACCGCCGTCGTCGGCCCAACCGGCTCGGGTAAGAGCACGATCGCCCAGCTCGTGGTGGGTCTCCTCGGACCGTCGGACGGAGTGGTCCGGCGCGCCTCGGGTGCAGCCACGATCGTGTTCCAAGAGGCCTTCCTTCTCGCTGGCACGATTCGCGACAACGTGGAGTTCGGGGCCACGTACAGCGACGACGAGATCTGGGACGCCCTGTCACTGGCCGTTGCGGACGACTTCGTTCGTACGTTGCCCCATGGCCTCGACACGATCGTCGGCGAACGCGGTGTCACGCTGAGCGGAGGACAGCGCCAACGCGTTGCGCTCGCCAGAGCGATGATCCGAGAACCAGCGTTGCTCGTGCTCGACGACACCACCTCGGCGCTCGACCCCGCAACCGAGGCAACGGTGCTGGCCAATCTGCGCGGTCGCCTCACCGCAGCGTCGGTCGTGCTGATCGCCACTCGACCGTCGACGATCGCCTTGGCCAACGACGTCGTGTTTGTCGATCGCGGCGTGGTCGCCGCGCACGGCGCACACGCGGCGTTGATGCGCGACGTACCGCGCTACCGCGAGTTGGTCGAAGCCTTCGAAGCCGATCGCCACGGAACCGGGCGATGAGCACGATCGATCCAACTCTTGCCGCCCGCGCCGGGACGATCGCTCCCAGCCAGCCCGACTCGGCGGTGCGCACGATCGGGCGCGGGCTGGAACAGGCGCCGATCCTGCGGCAGGGGCTCGGCGTGACGTGGCTGCTCGCGGCCGTCGGTGCGGCGGGACGCGTGGTGGTACCGATCCTCATCCAGCAGGCGATCGACCGGGGGATCGGCGAAGACGAGGTGCGCCTTGATCTCATCGTGCAGATGGCGTTGATCGGTGCCGTCGCGGTGGTGATCTCGGGCATCTCGTTTCGCTGGGCGGCAAAGCGGCTCGGTGAACGTAGCGAACGGGCCTTGTACGACCTCCGCGTGCGGCTGATCCGCCACATTCACCAACTCAGCCTCGCCGACCACAACGAGGAACGGCGCGGCGGGCTCGTCGCCAGAGTGACGAGCGACATCGAGACGCTCGCGCAGTTCTTTAGTTGGGGCGGCCTGGCCTGGCTGCTCGAAGGCACGTTGATGTTGGTCGTCGCTGCGGTGATGCTCGCCTACAACTGGCAGTTGGCGCTGGTGGCGTTTGCCATCGGCATTCCGCTCGTGTTCGTTCTGCGCGCCGTGCAACGTCGTCTCGTGCGGGCCTACGACGCAGCGCGTGCACGCAACGGCGAGATGATCGGGGCGATCGCCGAAGTGGTGTCGGGAGCGCCGACGATTCGGGCGTATGGCTCGGGTGAGGCGATCGAGCGTGATGTCGACCAGGTCGTGGCCGACAAGGCTGATGCGCAGATCAAGGCAACGATCATCGGCGCCTTCTTGTTTCCGTCAGGCGAGGTGTTCGCTGCGCTGACCGTGTCGGCAGTGATCGGCGTCGGTGTGTGGCAAGGCCCCGCAAGCGGGCTCACCGCAGGTGCACTGATCGGATTCGTGTTCCTTACGTACCGATTTCTGGAGCCGGTCGCTGCGTTCACCGAGGTGCTCGACCAGACGCAAACCGCAGTTGCTGGGCTACGTCGCGTACTGACGGTGCTCGATCTCCCGATCGGTCCGCCGCCAGCGCCCGAGCCGGTGCCGCTGCCGGATGGCACGTTGGCGATCGAGGTGCGCGACGTGACGTTCGCCTACCCGGCGCGGGCCGATACCCCGGGCAACGCAATGTCGGAACCCGCACTGAGCTCGATCGAGCTGTCGATCCCCGCAGGCCAACAGGTCGCGCTTGTCGGTGCCACCGGCTCGGGAAAGACCACGCTCGGACGCCTGTTGGCCAGATTCTCCGACCCGACGTTCGGTGAGATCCTGATTGGTGGCGTGCCGCTCACCATGGTCGCCCGTGAAGAACTGCGCACGCGGTTGGTCGTGGTGTCTCAGGAACCGTTCTTGTTCGACGATTCGATCGCGGCCAACATCGGCTTCGCCGATCCCACCGCCGACCGCCGGCGGATCGAGGCGGTGGTCGACGACCTCGGGGTGCGCGACTGGGTCGACGCGATGCCCGAGGGTCTCGACAGTCGCGTCGGTGAGCGTGGCGACCAGCTATCGGCCGGCGAGCGTCAGCTCGTGGCGCTGCTGCGCGCCGGTCTCGCCGACCCCGACATCTTGATTCTCGATGAGGCGACGTCGTCGGTCGACGCGTTGACCGAGGTGCGCATCGCCCGCGCCCTCGAGCGCCTGGCTGGTGGCCGTACCACGATCGCCATCGCCCACCGCCTCTCGACCGCGGCCCGCGCCGACCGCGTCGTCGTGCTCGAACATGGTCGCCTCGTGGAAGACGGACACCACCACCAGCTGATCGAAAGCAACGGCGTGTACCGCCGGCTGTACGACGCATGGGTGTCAGCGACCGCGGTCACCCGCGACCCCTAAGGGCCAGGTCGTCCGGTGTGCTCGGCGGGTCGAACAACGTCAGCTCGCGCGCGTCTGGCCGTTGGATCCGGTCGCTCCACAGCGCCACCAGGCCAGGATCGATGCGCGGTGAGCCAGCGGGGAGGGCCCGATTGCGCGCTTCGACTCGCGCGGTCAGTACCTCGATTGGCGCATCGAGGAAGTGCAGCTCCACCGGAATGTCGTTGACCCGCGCCCAGGCGCGCCGCAGGTCGCGTTCCCAGCGTTGCCACAGTCCGCATTCGTCGACGACGGTCAGCCCCCGTTGAGCGAGTGTGCGGGCGAGGTCCCACTGCAATCGTTCCACCGCAACGCGGGCGCCCTTGTCGTAGAGATCGAGATCGAGCTCGACGAGCCATTCGTCGGGGCACATGCGCACTGCACCTGCCGCCTCGAACTGTTTAGCGAGGGTCGTCTTGCCGGCGCCGGCCAATCCACACAGCAAGATCAGTCGTCCGGCCGTCATGCCGCGAAACTAGAGCCAGCACGAAGCCGCACGCGTCGGGTTCTAGAACGCAAGGCCGAAGGGCAACGGCCCGTCGACGGATTCGATGCGGCAATCGATGCGGTCGACGCCGACCATCGCTTCGACTTCGAATGACGCCTGCGCGCCGGGAGCGACGTTGTCCACATCGACGCGCGGTGACCGTTGCACGTTGTCCGTCCCCGCGCGGGTGAACGCCACTTCGACGGAGTAGGAGCCGTCGCGGTCGCCGAGGTTGGTCAGCGTGCCGCGGGCGACTGCGGTGGTTCCGGTGACCGAGCAGTCGGTGATCGTCGCGTCGTTCGGCTGCGGGTTGCGGAATGTGTCGAGTTCGTCGTACACCAGCACCGAGAGCACCACGCCCAACGCAGCGAGCAGCAGCGCGCCCAGCGCAATCGATACACCAGCGATGGCGGCGCTCCGGCCGTTGCCGTCGATGTGCGACCGGCGCAGCCCGACGACGGAGAGGGCCAGCGCAACCACCGCTGCCAGTACTCCGATCGCCACGATGAACGGGAGCCATGTCAACGACGCCGCCACGATGGCGAGGATCATTCCCGCTGCCGCCGGGCGATTGCGGCCGGAACCGGTCGGCGCCCCAATGGTGCCCGGCGGACTCGTACCGGCGGGGTCGACCATGCGTCGGCCACCGTCAGCCACATCGGCGGTCCAGTCGTGTCCGTTGAAGTAGCGCACCTCGAAGCGCCCGGTCGGGTCCGGGAACCAGCCGGCGGACGGCTGAGGTGCCTCATTCACGGGCGACGACGCTACCGAGCGGCTCGACTACGGCCATATCTCCGCGACCGACGCGTGGCCACCCGGTCCGCCCGCGCCGGTCGAGCTCTGCGATCATCTGGCAATGGAGACCACGCCGTCGGCCGACGAGGTTGCGCTCTTTTCGTTCAACGTGTTCACCCAGCTGTCGGGCGCAGTCACCGCCGGCATGATCCACCTCGGCGACCGGCTGGGCCTGTACCGCGCACTTGCCGACGCGCCGCATCCATACACCTCGGGCGAACTCGCCACGGCCGCCGGGCTCGACGAGCGGTGGGTGCGCGAATGGTTACACAACCAGGCCGCTGCCCGGGTCGTCGATGTCGACACGGCGGGCGGCGACGATCGTTTTCGCTTGAGTGCAGCGGCGGTGGCGGTGCTCGCCGACCCCGATCACCCCGGGTTCGGGATGGGCATGTTCCATCGCTTGCCCGAAACGATGACCGCGCTCAACGCCATGCCCGAGTCGTTCCGCACTGGTCTCGGCCACGACTATGACAGTCACGGCGAAGGTGGCGCCGTCGGCATCGAGCGCAGCTTCGAACCATGGAATCGTGCGCACCTGATTCCCACCGTCCTCCCGGCGCTCGACGGTGTGGTCGAGCGGCTGCACGCGGGCATCGATGTGGCCGACGTTGGTTGTGGCGCCGGGGGAGCGGTGTTGATGATGGCCGAGGCATTTCCCGAGAGCCGATTCGTTGGCTACGACATCTCTCAGCACGCGCTCGAACGCGCAGAACAGCGGCGCCGCGAGCAGGGCATCGCGAATGCCCGGTTTGTCGACCCGCGTGAAGCGCCATTGCCGACCGATGGCTCGCTCGACCTCGTCACCACCATCGACTGCATCCACGACATGGCCCATCCCCAAGCGGCCATTGATGCGCTCGGCGGCGCGCTCGGCCCCGACGGCACGTGGCTGTTGGTCGACATCAAGGCGCGCGATGGGCTGGCGGCGAACCTCGAGAAGAACCCGATGGCGGCGCTGATGTACGGCATCTCGGTGCTGTCGTGCATGTCGTCGGCGTTGTCGGAGCCCGATGGCGCCGGCCTGGGCACGCTCGGCTTGCATGAGTCACTCGCCCAGGAGATGGCCGCATCGGCCGGCTTCTCCCGCTTCCGCCGCCTCGACATCGACCACTCGGTCAACGCCTTCTACGAGGTCCGCCACTAACCGAAATCCCGGGGATTTCCGGCGCCACGCGCCGGATTCCGCGAACAGAAGCGCTCGTCAGCGCTCGGCGAGCAAACCGGCGAGCAGACTTGCGGCCGTGCCGACGTCGATCGCGGTCGGATCGGCGGTGAAGTCGTGCTCGGTGCGGAGGTCGTAGAAGGCGCGCAACTCGGTCGACTCGATCACCTCGTCGATGCGCGAATGGCGCACCGATTCCTGCGCGGCGACGTCGGAACTCAACGTGGCGAGCGCCTCGGGCTCGACGTCGACGAATCCGACCGACAGCACCTCGCGTGGATCCGTGAGCGACACCGCGTTGAACACGCGCGCCGGAACGCCGAAGCCGCGGTCGGCCTCCCACGCGGCGATGAAGTCGTCGAAGGTGGCGTTGTCGCGCAGCCGCCGGCGGAACAGGGCGATGATCATGGGCGCAACGTAGTTCGCCGCGCGGCGGTCGCGTTCAGGATGCGGGGTCGAAGATGCCGGTGAGACCGGTGGGGTCGTGGCGGCCGATCGCCAGCTGCTCGAGGATGCCCGAACCCCGATGCTCGCCGAGCGCTCCCGACGTGGTGGCGGTGACGATCGACTGGATGTGCAGGTAGGTCGGGTCGAGGGTGGTGCTCGATGCCCCGGGCACCGGGATCGACCAACGCTCCCCACCGACATCGAGCTCGCCGCGCCACACGCCGTGACCCCACTCGGGATGCAGGTAGCCGAGGCCGGCCATGTAGAAGTCGAAGTGGCGCTCGAGGCGGACCGTGCTCATATCGCCCGGTCCGGTGCCATCCCACGGCACGAGGTCGATCTCGAACGAGCGAAACCGTCGAGTCCCGGGCTCCCACTCGATGCGGTAGTCGACGCTGCGCATCACCTCTGGCTCGATGGTTGCGTCGGGCGTGCTCACCGGGGCGACGAATCCAGTCTCATGCCAGCGGTGGCCGTCGAAGAGCTCGTTCACGTCGAAGTGTGTGGAGAACGTGTCGAAGTTGATCGGTGCCCACAGCCAGAAGAACTGGGGATCGGCGATCGGGGCGCCGGTCGGGGCGCGCTCGCCCACGGTACGGACACCCCACGAACGGTCGCGCACGCCGATCGTCTCGCCCGGTTCGAGGTCGGTGAGCTCGCCGTCGACTTCGATCCAGCCTTCCCAGCCGCCGAACTGCGTGAGGCGCGTCGAGTCCATCACCGTGCGGTTGCCGACTCGATGCTCGAAGTGCGGTTCCTCGATCGGTGGTGAACGGCGAACGAAGGTGAGATCGGCGCGCACCCCCTGATCGGGCGCGTCGACGTGCACGCGCAGCGCGTGCAAGGGCTCGAGTACTTCGACCTGGATCGGTCCGACCGTGTTGGCGTCGGCCCGGTCGGATGGGGCCCGGCGTGAGGCGTGCACGCTGATCTGCTCGCGACGCTGATCATCGTCACCGTCGTGGCCGACGACGACCGAGAACGAAGCGTCGGCAACGTGCCGGTTGGGATACAGCCCCATCGCTGCGCCGAACACGAGGCGCCGGTCGCCCGTGGCGCCGTGAAAGAAGTATCGGTCGTAGTGGTTGAGGTCGGTCGAGGCCGTCCGCGCCACCGGGTGTGACGTTTGATGCAGTGGATAGTCGTCGAACGAACTGAGCACCGCGATGACGCTAGCCATATCCTGAATCGCATATGGAGCGAGGCGCCGCGCGGTTCACGATGAGCGTCAAATGGTTCCGGCGATGGACCATGCTGACGATCGCCGGCGTGTGCTTCTTGACCATCGCTGGCGGGGTCGTGCGGCTGACGGGCAGTGGTCTTGGCTGTGACGACTGGCCAGCGTGCAACAACGAGCGGTTCATCGACGTGTCGAGCGGGCACACCGCGATCGAGCAGATCAACCAGTTGTTCAGCGGCCTGATCGCCATTCCGATGGTGCTCATGGTGGTCGGCGCATTCCGGTTGCGTGAGTCGAGGGCCGGCGTGAGGGGTCCGTCGATCGGCGTTCTCCTGTCGATCTTGGCCAACGGCGTTGTCGGCGGGTTCGCGGTGCTCGGCGATCTGCATCCCGTGCTGGTGCAGTCGCACTTCGTGCTGGCGATGGTGGCGATTGCGTTCGGGCTCGTGGCCTTTCGTCGCGCCGGCCATGCCCCCGAGGATCAGGTCGAACCCGTTCCTGGCCGCATGCGGGCGGTGTTCGCCGCGATCGGCGCGATGACCGCCCTGTCGGTGGTCACCGGCACCGTGGTGACCGGCACCGGACCCCACGCGGGCGACGAGGAGGCCCGTCGATTCGGGTTCGACATCTCTCAGGTCGCGGAGATCCACAGCGTGTCGGTGCTGCTCACCGCAGCGATTGCCCTCGGCCTGCTGATCGTGCTCCAGCGCCGCGAGCCGGCGTTGGCCACACGGTTCGGCGCGTCGCTCGGCACGTGGATGTTCCTCGTGGTGTTGC
>JBCBSO010000121.1:0-8957 GCA_039819205.1 Actinomycetota bacterium | reverse complement strand
CGATGTCGTGGTCGCTGCCCGCGGTGATCGACACGCCGACATCCCAACGCATCCCCCTGAACCGACACCGCGACAGGGTCACTCGATCGTGGCCCACGCTGACGACGCCGGCAGCGGTCGTCGCCCGAACGGTGACTCCGTCGGCGACGACGTCGACGTGGCCGTCGATCTCGCAGCCGAGCACGGTTGCGTAGTCGCCGATCACCATGACCGCAGTCGCGGGCAGCCATGCGCGTCGTTCACCTGCGCCGCGGACGGCGATGTGCTCGAGGCGCGAGTTACGGCCGAGCGTTACCGCAGCAGTGCCCTCGCCGTCGACCACCGTGCGTCCGGCACCCAGGCCGCGCAGCACCACGCCCGGTGGCACTGCGACGGGTCCGGTGTAGGTGCCGTCGCCGAGCTGCACGATGTCGCCCGCGACGGCGGTGGCCACGAGCGGAGCCAGCGGCGTCGGAGTCGGCGCCGGCGGTGCGAACAGCTCGACGGGGCGCGGCACGTCGCTTACATCGATGCGATACACCGCGATGTCGCCGACGCCGCCCGTGCCGTTCAGCCGCCGGTGCATCGACGACACTCGCCGCGGAGCGTCGATGCGCAGGCCGTTGTCGTCGTGGACAAACGCACGCTGATCGGCCTCATCGTGTCGCGGTGACGGTGTCTCGGCGGGCATCAGTGTGACGGCGTCGACACGATGGCGGCGCCGATCGATCGACGCAAACTCGCCATGGCCGCCGACGTCGATTGCCACGAGCGCGCCGTCGGTCGCGACGATGCGTGTGTTGGCGTCGCCCCATGTCGTCCACGGCACCGACGGCTCAAGCATGTCGGCGTAGTGGCGAATCCACTGCCCGGCGGCGCGCAGCGGGTCGGCTTGCAGGGTCGGGATCGACCCGTCGAGTGTCGGCCCAACGTTGAGCAGCAGGTTGCCGCCCTTGGCCAACACCTCGGTGTACAGCGCCACGACGTCGAACGCGCTGAGGTGATGCTCGGCGCGCTCGGCGCGGTTGTGGCCGAAACTTGCGCCGACGCCGCGGCACAGTTCCCACGGCTCGGTGACGATGTCGTCGGGGGGCTGATACTCGTAGGTGCGCACCGGCGGCTGGGTGCCCCCGCGGTGCCACCAGCGGTCGTTGAGCACCACCTCGTTGTCGATGCCGCTCAACCGCTCGACGAGATCGTCGCTCTGCCAGCGGTCTGGCCCGCCATCCCAATGACCGTCGCCCCACACGTAGCGCGCGCCGTACCGCTCGACAAGGTCGGTCACGTGCTCGTGCAGCACCTCGTCGGTGTACGCAGTGGTGCCATAGCGCGGATCGGCCCAATCGAGCAGCGAGTAGTACGCACCGAACACCAGGTCGTTGCGTTCACACGCCGCGGCGTATTCCGCGAGCACGTTACGCCGGGGGCCCGCCCGCGTGACCGTGCGTGTGGTGTTTGGCGCGTCCCACCAACACAGCCCGTCGTGGTGCTTGCTGACCATCACCGTGTAGCCCATGCCGGCGTCGACCGCGAGGCGGGCCCACTCCTCGCCGTCGAAGCGATCGAAGTGCAGTAACGGGAGGAACTCGTCGAATCCGTCGAGGTGGTCCCACCGGTCCCGGTGATGGGCCAGCACCTCCACCATGGGCTGCGGGTGCAGCAGCACACCGGGCAGCTGCTCGCCGAGATGGCTCCAGTACCACTCGGCGTACTCACCGATCGGGGCCCACGCCGGAACGGTCGCCAGGCTGGCGTGGACAAACATCCCATAGCGGCGTTGCGACCACCACCCCGGCATCACCATCGGCGGGAGTCTCGCGCGCCCGGTTGCGGACGGCATACTCGGTAGGTGCATGCCGTCGCCGACTCGTTCGCCGGAGACTCGCTGGCCTTCGACCGCGTCCTCCGCCACAAGTTCGATCGGCTCCAACACGAGCTGCGTCGGCACGGCCAACTGGTGGTCGCCTTCAGCGGCGGCGTCGACTCTGCGTTCCTCGCCGCGGTCGCCCACCGCACGCTCGGCCGCAACGCGGTGCTGGCGGTCACCGCGGTGTCGCCATCGCTGGCTGGCGCTGAGGCGGCAGAGTGCGCGGCGCTCGCCGACGAGTGGGGTCTGCGGTGGCAATCGGTCGACACCGCCGAGATGGAGCGCGCCGCCTACCGACGCAACGACGCCGATCGGTGCTTCCACTGCAAAGCCGAGTTGATGGATGTGGTGGCCCCGCTCGCTTCCGACGAACAGGCCATCGTTGCCCTTGGGGTGAACGTCGACGATCTCGGCGACCACCGGCCCGGACAGCGTGCGGCAACCGAGGCCGGCGCGGTGTTTCCGCTCGTCGACGCGGGGTTCACCAAGGCCGACGTCCGTGCGGCGTCGCGCCACCTCGAACTGCGTACGTGGGACAAGCCGGCCATGGCCTGTCTGGCGAGTCGGATTCCATACGGGACGGAGGTCAGTGTGACGGTGCTCTCACGGGTGGAACGTGCCGAAGCAGCGCTACGCCGCCTCGGTCTCGTCGACGTGCGGGTGCGGCACTACGACGATGCGGCACGGATCGAAGTCGGTATCGACGAGATCAACGCCGTGATCGCCGCCCGCACCGAAGTCGTGACCGCAGTGCGCGCCGCGGGCTATCGGTACGTCACCCTCGACCTCGAGGGATTCCGCTCCGGCAACCTCAACGCCGCACTCGACGACCAGTAGCGCGTACGGTCGCGCACCGTGGGCGCTATCGAGACCGACTATCTGATCATTGGCGCCGGCTGTGTGGGGATGTCGTTCGCCGACGTATTCGTCGATCAGAGCGATGCGGACGTCGTCATCGTCGACGAACACGCCAAGCCCGGCGGCCACTGGAACGACGCATACCCGTTCGTCACCTTGCACCAACCGTCGTCGTTCTACGGCGTCAGCTCCGCTCCGCTCGGTCGTGACCGTGTCGACGAGCGCGGGCTGAACGCGGGGCTCGGCGAGCTGGCCACCGGTGCCGAGGTGGCCAACTACTTCGACAACGTGATGCGCGATCACCTCCTGCCAACCGGACGCGTGCGCTACTTCCCGATGAGCCGGTACACCGACGGCCGCATCACCTCGTTGGTCTCCGGCGCGATCACCGAGATCACTGCACGGACGCGCGTCGTCGATACGACGCACCTGAAAACCACTGTGCCCTCCACGCACACCCCCTCGTTCGACGTCGACGATGGGGTGCGGTTCATGCCGCTCAATAGCCTGCCGTCGGTCAGCGAGCCGCCCGCTGGATGGGTGATCGTTGGCGGCGGCAAGACCGGGATCGACGCGTGCCTATGGCTGCTCGAACACGGCGTCGATCCCGATGCGATCACCTGGATCATGCCGCGCGATGGCTGGCTGATCCCGCGTGAGACCACCCAACCGCGACTGGAGTTCTTCACTGCGGTCATGGGTGCCCAGGCCGCGCAGTACGAGGCGGCCGCAGCGGCGACATCGGTCGACGATCTGTTCGCCAGGCTCGAAGCCGGTGGGGTGCTCGTGCGCATCGACCCCAGCGTGGAGCCGCAGATGTTTCATGCGGCGACGGTGTCTGCGCCTGAGCTCGCGGCGCTGCGCACCGTTCGCAACGTCGTCCGTATGGGGCGGGTCAGTCGGATCGGCACCGACCGCATCGAGCTGCGCGATGGCACGATCGAGACCTCGCTCGCACACGTCCACGTCGACTGCAGCGCCAGTGCGATCCCCAAGCAGGAACCGGTGACGATGTTCGACGGCCACGTGCTGACCCCGCAGACCGTGCGCGCCTATCAGCCCGCGTTCAGCGCCGCGGTGATCGCATGGGTCGAAGCGAACTACGACAACGACGACACGAAGAACGAGATCTGCGGCATCGTGCCGATCCCCAACGATCGCACCGACTGGATCGGACTGACGATCGCCAACGCATTGAACATGCGCCGGTGGATGGCCGAACCGGAACTCAGCGCGTTCCTCGCCACCAACCGTCTCAACGGGTTCGCCGCGACCGTCGCCGCTATCGACCCGACCGACGACGACAAGCAGGCGGTGCTGGCGCGCATGCGCGAAGCGATCGTCCCCGGGGTGATGAACCTGATGCGTTTGGCGGACGAGTAAGCCCCTAACGTCGGCGGCATGAAGCTGTCGATGATGATCAACTACTCGGGCGACTTCCACGCCGACGTGGAACAGGTGGTGGCCCTCGAGAAGGCGGGCCTCGACGTGGTGTGGGTCCCCGAGGCGTACAGCTTCGACGCCGTGTCGCAGATGGGGTACCTCGCGGCCAAGACCTCGACGATCCAGATTGGCTCGGGCATCCTCAACGTGTACTCGCGCACGGCGACGTGCATGGCACAAACCGCTGCAGGGCTCGACTTCGTGTCCGGCGGCAGGTTCATTCTCGGCCTCGGGGCGTCGGGCCCGCAGGTAATCGAGGGATTCCACGGTGTGCCCTACGAGAAGCCGATGCCGCGCATCCGCGACTACATCAACGTGTGCCGCATGACCTGGCGACGCGAGCGAGTGGTCTACGACGGCCCGACTACCAAGATCCCGCTCCCCGACGGCGAGGGCACCGGCCTCGGCAAGCCGCTCAAGATCATCAACCATCCGGTGCGCGCCGACATCCCGATCTATTGGGCCAGCCTGATGGGCCTGTCGGTGAAGGCCACCGCGCGCTACGCCGACGGCTGGCTCCCGGTGTTCTTCGAGCCAGAGAAGTTCCAGAACGTGTGGGGCGACGACTTGAAGGCCGGACAGGCCGACCGTGACCCCGAGCTGGGCCAGCTGGAGATCAGTGCGGGCGGAATGGTGGCGATCGGCGACGACATCGTCGGCGACAAGCAACAGCAGATCCTCGACATGGGCCGCCCGTCGGTGGCGCTGTACGTCGGCGGCATGGGCGCACGCGACAAGAACTTCTACAACACGATCTTCCAGCGCTACGGCTACGTCGACGAGGCGATCGAGATCCAAGACCTGTACCTCGACGGCAAGAAGGAAGAAGCGGCGGCGGTCGTGCCGGCGTCGATGCTGGCCAGCTCGAACCTGGTCGGTCCAGCGAGCTACGTCAAAGAGCGCATCGCCGCGTACCAAGAGGCCGGCGTGACGCACCTGTCCGTGACCCCGGTCGGTGGCGACCCCGTGGCCACGATCGATCAACTCAAAGCGCTGCTCTGACCGTTCCGTCCCGCGCGCTGACCTGACGGAACCGCGGCCGCGTCCGCGGCGTCCAACCTCTATGGGACACAACATGGGGGTACGGCGAACCGCCGGAATCGTTGCGGCGTTGGCGCTCGTCGCGGCGGCGTGTGGCGCCGACGACGACGACAGCAGCTCGGAGGGCGCACCGCCGAGCACTGCGGGCGGACCGACGCCCACAACCGTCGCGGCGACCGGTGGTTGGGTCGACGGTGAGCCGGAGTGGATGGGCGCGGAGGGGCGCGGTGGCGCGCTCGCCGAATCCGACACGGCGGATCTCGAATCGGCGCCGGCGGTGGCGCTGACGGAGGATGAGTTCACGAGCGACGCCGATCTCAGCGGCGACGACGCGATCGGCCGTCCCGAACCGGCATTGCCCGACGCCACCCCGCTGCGCGCCGGGAGCGTCGATGACAATGCTGACTACCAGGGGTTTCTCGACTACCTGGCGCGCCTCCGTGATCTTGGTATCGCGCTGCGCGATCTCGACCCGACCGACCGCTCGATCGTCACGGTCGTCGATCCGACTGGCGCGCCGGTGGCTGGGATTCCCGTCACGATTTCGTCGGGGGATGCCTCGGCGATCGTGCGAACGACCGCCGATGGCACCGCGCGGTTCCTGCCGGCGGCGTACTCCGCGCTGGCCGCTGTCGAGGGAGCGCTTACTGCGTCGGTTGGTGAGGCGACTGCCGAGTTCGCCCGCGGCGCCGACGTGACGATCACGGTGAGCGAGCCGCGGCAGGTGTTGTCGCCAGTTCCGCTCGATGTGGCCTTCCTGCTCGACGCCACCGGCTCGATGGGCGACGAGATCGACCGGCTGAAGCAGACGATCGACACGGTGGCCGCACGCGTTGCTGCGCTCGATCCGGCGCCCGACGTGCGCTTCGCGATGACGCTGTACCGCGACGAAGGTGACGCGTTCGTCACCTCGACCTATGACTTCACCGGCGACGTTGCCGAGTTCCAGGCCGCGCTGTCCCGGGTAGTCGCCGATGGGGGTGGCGACTACCCGGAGGCGCTCGATGAAGGCCTCGCCGAGGTGCTCGGCGCGCCGACGTGGCGTAGTGCCGACGACGCGATCCAGTTGGTGTTCCTCGTGGCCGACGCGCCACCGCAGGTGACTCGGCAGGTCACGGCGGGCTACCCCGAGTCGGTGCGCCTCGCCATCGAGCGCGGCATCAAACTCTTCCCGATCGCGTCGTCGGAGAGCGACGATCAGGCCGAGGCCGTGTTCCGTCAGATCGCCCAGGCCACCGGTGCACCGTTTGTGTTCCTCAGCTATGGGGCGGGCGGCGCAGCGACCGGCGAGTCGACCGACATCGATCGCACCGACTACGAAGAGCTCGCCCTCGACGAACTCGTGGTGCGGTTGATCGCCGAGGAGTTGGCGGCGCTGTCAGGCGGCGAGGTCACCCCGCCGCCGACCACCGCCCCACCGACGACCAACCCCGAAGGCCAGTAGCCCGCCGAACGAGCCGTGTGACCGTTGGGGTCAGACCCCTCGTGTCACACCCGTGTGACACGAGGGGTCTGACCCCAACTGTCACACCATGCCGCGGAGCCACCACAGGCTGAGCGCCCATGCGGCGGCGAGGAGGGCAAAGGCCAGCAGGGCCCAGGCCCAGGTGAGTTCGGTGACGATCTCGATCTCGTCGCCGAGGGTCTCGCCGAGCGACTCCTGAATCTGGTCGTACGCCTCGGCGAGCTCGTCGCCCGTCTCGGCGACGAAGGCCTGACCGCCGGTGGTTTCGGCGATGCCCTCCAGTTCGGCTGGCCGCACCGGGACGGGCACGATCTCGCCCGACTCGGGATCGATGATCGTGCCGAACTCGGTGCCGAAGGCGATCGTGTACACCGGAATCCCCGCAGCAGCCGCTTCAGCGGCACCCTCCGCCGTTGGCCGGCCAACCGTTGTCTCTCCGTCGGTGAGCAGCACCATCACACCGGGCGGCGGGCCGTCATCGTCTGGTTCGCTCGCCTCGGCGTCGCCGTCGGTATCCGTCTCGCCGTTGCTTGAGGTCTCGCTCGAACCGTCGGTGGGTTCGGCCGCGTTCACCAACAACCGTGTGCCGGCGGCGAGTGCATCACCGATCGCGGTCGACTCGGCGAGCTCGAGGTTGTCGATCCCGTTGATCATCGTGGTGCGGTTCAAGGTCGGATCGACCTCGACGCCCACCGCACCAGAGAACGACACCAGTCCCACCTCGACGCCTTCGTCGACCTCATCGACAAACGTGCGTGCTGCGTCCTGGGCCGCGGCGAACCGGTTGGGATCGACATCGCCGGCGTCCATCGAGAGCGACACGTCGAACAGTACGAGGATGCGCCCCTCGGTCGTGGTCCGTTCGGTGTCGATGTCGACTGGCCGGGCGACCGCGACCACCGCAGCCGCCAAGCCGAGCAATTGGAGCCCGGCGACCACATGGCGGCGCCACCGTGGTCGCCGGGGGGCGACCTCGTCGAGCAACTCCACCTGCGTGAAGCGCACCGCGGCGCGTTGGCGCCAACGCAGCACCACGACGTACAGCACCGCAAGTCCGAGCGGCACCAGCAACAGCCAGAGCCGACCGGGGTCGAGGAATTCGGTCGTGGTCACCGGCGCAGCACCCCACCGCGCACCACCTGGGCGCGCTTGCGCTGGGTGTGCTGGACGATTTCGCGCAACCAGTCGCCGTCCGTCGTCAGTTCGATGAGGTCGGCGCCGGATCGTCCGATCGCGGAGCGCCGGGCATCGGCACGTTGACGTGCGGCGGCGCTGAACTTGTCCTGCACGGCCTTGGTCACATTGACTTCACGCGTGGCGCCCGATGCGGGGTCGACGAACTCGACCAGGCCGACGGGTGGCACGTCGGACTCTCGCGGATCGCGCACGGTCACCGCCAGCAGATCGTGGCGCAGCGCCAGCCGAGCGAGGGCATCGCTCCAGTCGTCGCCGTCGAAGTCGGCGATCACGGTGATGAACCCGCGCCGTTTGGCCAGGGCGCCAACCCGGTCGAGTGCCGCCGCCAGGTCGGACCGGCCGCGACCTTCGGTATCGGGGGCCGCAGCGATCGTGGACAGAATTGCTCGCACCTGGTTGGCGCCGCTGCCTGGCGGGACCACGTGCACTTCCGGTCCCGCGACGAGCACGGCGCCGAGGCGGTTCTGGTTGCGGGCGGTGAGAAAGCCGATGCACGCCGCGGCCGCCAGGGCGACGTTGGACTTGTGGTCGGCGACCGTGCCGAAGTTCATCGCCGCCGAGCCATCGACCACCAACCACGCGGTGAGGTCGCGATCGGCGATCTGCTCGCGCACGTAGGTTTCGTTGGTTCGCGCGGTCACGTTCCAGTCGATACGGCGCACGTCGTCACCGGGCTGATACGGCCGTGACTCGCCCGGTTCAGATCCGTGACCAGGAGTAAGGCCTTGGTAGTTGCCGTGGAGTACGCCGTCGAGACGACCGAGGATGGTCAGCTCGAGTGAGCGCAGCAGCTCTGCAACCGTTGCTGTCGGTGGCCCTTGCGCCCAATGCGTCTCGCGAGTGGCGGTCGCCGCGCCGTGCGCTGGCGGCACACTGCGCGGACCGAGGTCGGGCACGTCAGCTCCGCTCGAACGAGTCGTTTGGCTTCGGCGACACCCATGCCGCGGGGACGGTGGCCAGGATGCGCTGGATCACATCGTCGGGGGTGATGTCGCGGGCGAGCGCGTCGTAGGTCAGCAGCAGGCGGTGACGGAGGACCTCGGGAGCGATGTCGAACACATCCTGTGGAGTGGCATACGTTCGACCGCGCAAGATGGCCATCGCCCG
>JBCBSO010000120.1:0-8960 GCA_039819205.1 Actinomycetota bacterium | reverse complement strand
ATTCTCGACGCCCCGGACGCCGCGGACGATGGTGTCGCCGTGGCGGTGGCGCTTGCGTTGACGGCCAGCTCGATGTGGTTGGTGTTCTCGCTGCTCGGCGGTCAGCGCGCCACATTGCCCGTCGGGCCGCTGATCGTGCTGCCGCTGAAACCCCGCCAGATTGCGCTCGGTCTGTTCGTGTCGGGCTTGTTCGGCCTTGGCCTGGTGTTGACATTGGCCGCGTTCGTGTTGTTTGCCGCCGGGTACTACGACGATGCCGGCGCGCTCGCCATCGGGCTGGTCGCGGCGGTTGCCGCAACGGTGCAGGTCGTGATGCTCGGTCGGATGATGACCACGATGTCCGAGGTGATGCGTCGCACGCGCCACCCGCGCCTCGCGGTGCTCGGCGGCACCGCAATGGTGGTCGTCGTTGGCGGGTTCACGGCGATCGCCGCACTGCGTGCGCTCGGCAACGGAACCGGTGGCGCACTGTGGGATGTCGCGCAGTGGCTTCCTCCGTCGATGATTGCCCGTGCCGCTCCCGAGGCGGCGATGGGCGACGCTGGCCTCGCGGTGCTGCTGATCGTCGTGGGCTCGGTGTTCACCATTGCGCTGTGGCTGCTGTGGGTATGGCTGATTGGGGTTCGTGTGCAGATGGGTGCACCTGCGGCGGCTGGCCATCGCACGCGCGACGACCCGTTCGCCCGCTTTGGTCGATGGGAACCAGCGGGGCGCCTCGGAGCGATCGCCGCGCGCGAGCAGGCGATGATGTGGCGATCACCAGCGGCTCTTGCCGCGCGGGTGATCTATGTCGGGTTCTTCGGCGGCATCCTTGCCGTGTTCATCGTCTCGGCGGCCCCCGACGGCTACGCACCCCTGGCTGCGCTGGCCCTGGCCTATCCGCTCCTGGTCCAGCGAACCAACCAGGTCGCGGCGCGCGCCCGAGGGCGGTGGATCTCGGTCGTCACTCCTGGACCACGGTGGGCCGACGTCGCCGGGTACGACCTGGCCTATGCACCCTCAGAAGCGGGGCTGATCGTGGCGACAGCGCTCGTCCTCGCTGGGGTGACCGACTCATGGGAGATGGCTGCACCCGCGGTGCTCCTCGGACTCACGCTGTGGGCGATCGGCCAAGCGATCATCCACGTGATTCCGTATCGGCTGGCCACGCCACCGTCATGGGACATCACGGCCGAGGACGACGCGTCGCGACCCAGCCTGCTGCAGGTGGCGACGACGTCGATGGCGTTCATCCTCGCCGTTCTGCCCGTGGCGGTGCTGATCATCTACGGCGTCGCCGATGACGGGATCGTGTCGCTGTGGATCGTGGTGCCGGTGTCGGTGCTGTATGGCGTTGGGCTCTACGCGGTGACCCTGTGGTGGACCGCTTCGTGGCTCGAACATCACGAGGCAGACCTTCAAGCGCAGCTGCGGGTTTAGCCGGAGGGCGTGGCCTGACGATCTTTGTACCGCACGTAGTAGCGCGCCACGACGACGATCACGAGCAGCGTCCAGAACGCGATTGACACCGCCGTGATGTCATTGCGTGTCGCAATCTCGATCACCAGGAGCACAATCAGCGCAGCGTCTGCAACCCAGAAGATCCACCCTCGTTCCATTCGCTGATCCTCGCGCACTCGTGGCGTCCCCGCCCCCGGGCGACCGATGGCATAGCGTCGACTCGATTCTCGGGAGGGGAATATGACTGACACATCTGGGACCAACCTGCCACCGCCAGGAGGCGCGCCGCCACCCCCAACGGGGGCTGGCGAATCGCCGTACGCCGCACGCGTCGACGTCGACTATGCCGACGACCGCAACCGGGTCACCGTGGCGTTCCGCATCATCTTGATCATTCCGATCGCGATCGTCTTGAACCTGTTGGTCGGCAACACCGGTACGTGGGTGCAGACCAGCAGCGGCAACTGGGTCTACACGTCGTCGGCGGGAGTCGGCAGTGCCCTGTTCATCGCCACGCTGCTGATGCTGCTGTTCCGCCAGCGGTACCCACGATGGTGGTTCGACTTCCTGCTCGAGCTGAGCCGCTTCGCGTTTCGCGTCGGCGCGTACCTGGTGTTGCTCACCGACAAGTACCCATCGACGGTCGATGCGCAAGATGTGCACCTCGAACTCGACTACCCGGACGCCGAACGCGACATCAGCCGGTGGATGCCACTGGTCAAGTGGTTCATTCTGATCCCGCACTACATCGTGCTGTTCTTCCTCACGATCGGCGGCTTCTTCGTGGTGATCTTCAGCTGGTTTGCGATCGTGTTCACCGGTCGGATCCCGCGGGGCGCGTTCGACTTCCTCGTCGGCTATGGCCGCTGGGCACTACGCGTGCACGCCTACGGGTTCTTGCTGATCACCGACGAGTATCCGCCGTTCTCGCTGCGCTGACCGATCAGCGCAACTGACCCCGGCTTCCCTCGGCGTCAACCGGGCACGAGGACGGTCTTGCCCGCGACATTGCCGTCGACCTGATCACGTAGCGCAGCAGCGGCCTCGGTGAGCGGGCGCGCCGTCGGCTCGGTCGGGTGCAGCTCACCGCGGGCGATCTGCTCGATCACGTCGTCGAGCAATGCCCGGTTGTCGAGTGGGTTCGTGACGGTCCAACCACCCCAGTCGACGCCCGTGACGCGGCGGTTGCGCAGCAGAATCTGATTGGCCGGCAGTCGCGGGATCTCGCCGGCGGCGAATCCGAGGATGAGGAGCTGTCCGTCGTCGCGCAGCGCACGCAGCGCCTGCTCGCTGGCCGCGCCGCCGACCGGGTCGTACGCCAGGTCGACACCACCGTCGGACGCGGCACGCACTGCGTTCTTCAGCTCGGGGTCGCGACTGTCGACGACGGCGTCGGCGCCGAGATCGATCGCCCGCTGACGTTTGTCGTCGCTGGACGCCGCAGCGATCACGCGTAGACCCATCGCCCGCCCGACGTCGACTGCCGCCAGTCCGATGCCGCCGCCGGCGCCGAGCACCAACAGCTGCTGGCCGGCTGCGGCCTGCGCTCGCCGTTCCAGAGCGAAGCGTGCGGTCATGTAACTCTGGGTGAACGACGCCGCCTGACCGTCGGTCATCGCGTCGGGCGTGCGGTGCACCGCAAAGGCGGGCACGACGACCTGGCCGGCGAAGCCGCCGGTGAGGCCCGTGCTGGCGAAGACCCGATCGCCGATCGCGAAGCCCTCGACGTCGTCGCCGACCTCGTCGACCCTGCCGGCGATCTCGCTGCCTGGGGTGTACGGCACGGGCGGTTTCAGTTGGTACTGACCCTGGGCGAGGAGACCGTCGACGAAGTTCACGCCAGCCGCGCCGACCGCAAGGCGCACCCCTCCGGGTCCACACTCGGGTGCGGGTTGGTCCTCGACGACCAGATCGTCGAGCGGTCCGAACTGACGGCACACCACCACCTGCATGCCGCGCACCGTACCGATCGTCGTGCGCCCCGGACGAGACGGCTCGAATCAGCGGCGAATCAGCGGGCGAACAGTTCGAGCATCGTCGGCTCGAAGCGGGGGTCCTTCTCCCACGGAATCACGTCGCTCGTCGCCAGCATCCACTCGAGGAGGTCGCTGCGCAACGTCGTCTCCACGTCGGCGACCTCGGTCCGACCCGCCACGTTGATCGTCTCGTAGGGGTCGGCCACCAGGTCGTACAGCTCCGGGTCCTCGTACAACCGGTGCACGTAGCTGTGGGTCGCCGTGCGCACCGACATCGCTCTGCCGACCGACACCGGGTCGTCGTGTTGTTGGTCGGCCTTCGGCGCGTAGGCGCCGCGTGCCTGTTCGAGCAGGTGGCGTTCAGCGAGGAGGAATCCGCCTTCGGCGAACGCGTGCGTGCGGTGATCGATGGTCGGTTCGGCCAGAAGATCGACCAACGACCTCCCAAAGTGGGTGTGCTGAGCTTCGCCGTCGGCGACGTCGAGCAGCGTCGGCAAGAGATCGACCATCTCGACCATCGCGTCGCACGTCGCGCCCTCAGCAACCCCGGGTCCGGCGACGATCAGCGGGTTGCGCAACAGCACGTCGTGCTGCCCCGACGGCCACTTCTCGACCAGCCCGTGATCCCCCAGGTACTCACCATGGTCGGTGAAACACCAGGTCATCGTACGCTCGCCTTGGCCCGCCGTGTCGATTGCGGCGAGCACGCGCCGGAGCTGGTCGTCGGTACGGCTGACCATGCCGTGGTACGTGGCGGCAACCTCCGCCCACCGCTCGAGGTCGAACGAGCCGGTGCCGTACCGGTCGCGTAGTGCGTCCATGTAACGCGGCTTGCCGTCGGGTACCCACGGCGCCGGCGCAGGCATCTGCGAACGGTCGTGCATCGAGAACCAGGGTTCTTCGGCGACGAACGGTGGGTGCGGAAAGATCAGCGCAATCAGCAGACACCAGGGCTCGGGGAGGCCGTCGGTGATCCACTCGATCGCCGTGCGAATCGACGCCTCGTCGAAATCCAACGTCGGTCCGTCGGCGCCGCCCGCCCGCAGCCCGTGATAGTGAGCGGGGAACCACGGGTCGTCGTGGGAAAACGGACTCGGCTCCATCAGTACGTCGGGCGTGACGGTGAAGCCTCGGCGGTCGGTGGACGCGTCGGCGACACCGGGGGCGAACATGTCGCCGCGCTCACCCGCCCAGGCGACGTGGTATCCCGCTTCGCGCAGCAGCGCGAACAGGTTGGGCTCGTACGGCTTGACCAGGTTGGTCAGCGTGCGATGGCCAGCCACGTGCGGGTACCAGCCGGTGAGCATCGACACTCGACTCGGTCCACATACCGAGTGTTGACTGAATGCGTTGGTGAACCGCACGCCTCGCGCGGCAACCGCGTCGAAGTTGGGCGTGTGGGCAACTGGCGAGCCGGTGCAGGCCAGTGCGTCGTAGCGCAGTTGGTCGGTCATGAACATCACGACGTTGGGACGAGAGTCGGCCATCGGTCGTACGATCGCACGATGACCCGCATCACGCAGAGTCGGCGATGAGCGACCGTCGCCACTTTGAGATCGGTGGGGCGGACTACGCCAAGTTTCGGCCGACGTATCCAGACTCGCTCGCCGCATGGTTGGCGTCGATCGCGCCCGCCACCGACAGCGCTCTCGATGTGGGATGTGGCACCGGGCAGCTGGCAGTGCTCCTCGCCGAGCACTTCGGCCAGGTCGTCGCCACCGACGTCAGCGCCGACCAGATCGGCAACGCTGTGGCCCACCCGCGCATCACCTATCGCGTCGAACCGGCGGAGGAACCGCGCGACGCCGACCACTCGTTCGCTCTCGTCGCCGCCGGTCAGGCCGCGCACTGGTTCGACCTTTCGTTGTTCTTCGACGCAGCTCGGCGCGTTGCGGTACCCGACGGCGTGGTCGCCTTGGTCACCTACGGCGTCGTCGAGGCGTCTGGTGAGGCCGGCGCGCTGATCAGCGAGTTCTACTGGGAGGGGCTGCGCGGGATGTGGCCCGCCGAGCGGGCCCACGTCGAAACCGGCTATCGCGACATCGAGTTTCCGTTTCCCGAAGTCGCCGTGCCCGAACTATGGATCGAGCGAGCGTGGACCGCCGACGAGTTCCTCGGCTACGTGTCGACATGGTCAGGAGTGAAACGGCTGCGCAATGCCGGACGCGGGGATGAACTCGACGCGTTCGCCGCTGCCCTGCGGACGCTGGCGGGCGATGTGATCCTCGACGTACGTTTCCCCGTCCTCGGCCGTGTGGGCCGCGTGAACTGATCGCGACCGTCTACGACGGTTGCGTCACCGGTTCGCTCGGCGTGGTGCGCACATCGCCGTCACGGTTGGGCCACGAGATCGCGATGAGCGCCAAGGCGGCGATGGGGATCAGCGTGGAGGTCCACAGGGCCGGGCGGTAGCTATCGGTCAGCGACTGCGACAGCGCAAACAGCGCTGGCCCAATCGCGCTGCCGACGACCATCGCGCTCATCTGCACGCCGGCGATCGACCCGAGATGACGGCGTCCAAAGATGCGGGGGATCGCCGCCGAGGTCAGCGACGAGAAGCATCCCTGCGCAACTCCCCAACCGGCGACCGCGAGGGCGTAGGTCACCGGTGCGTCGAGATGACCGAACGTGAGGTACATCACCAGCTGAGCGACCGCCATGGCGGCGGCGATCGTGAGCGGCGACACGCGGTCGATCAACCACCCGGTGAGCAGTGTGATCGGCACGCTGACGACGGCGATTGGCACGAACACTCGCACGATCGTCTCTTCGTCGAGGCCTTGTTCGGCACCGATGTCGACGATGTGAAACGTCAACGCCGTCGCCGTTGAGGCAAGCGCCACGACGGGCAGCGCAAGTGCCCAGAACCGAACGTCGCGGACGGCCTCGTCGCGCGTGGCGTCATCGTCGGTACCGATCACCGCAGGACCGACGTCGTCGTGCGACTCGGGCACCGTGCCGCCGTCGATCACGAGCCCTGACGCTTCGGGGCTGACGCGGAACAGCACCACGATGATCGTTCCGACGATCACCACGAGACCCAGCGCGATCAACCTCCAGGCGGTCCGGAAGCCGTCGATCTCGATCAACGCAAACAGCAACGCTGGCGACGCGGCGAACGAGAAGCTGACGATCGATGTGGAGATCGAGCTCACCAGCCCGCGCCGCCGATCGAACCACTGGGCGAGCATCGTGCGCAAGGCCAGCGTGAGCAGACCCTGTCCGGTGAACCGCAAGGCGGCGAAGCCGAGGCTCATCACGACGAGCCCAACGACCGTGCCCATCGGTCCGATGAAGCTCAGCGCCAGCGTCGTTGCTGCCAGGCCGATCGTCGCCACGAAGGCAACGACGCGCGATCCATAGCGATCGATCGCCGTCCCGCCATAACCCAGCAGCAGGCCGCTCGAGCCGGTGCCAATCAGGTAGGCGATCGACAGTTGCAGCCGGGTGAGCCCCGTCGTGTCGGTGAGATCGTCGGTGAACACGCTGACCCCGGCGGTTTGTCCGGGGATCGAGGCGACCGCCCCGATCGTGGCGGCGACGACGATGACCCATCCGTAGTAGAAGCCGACCCGACGTGGATCGAATGGCCAACGTCCCGCCTGCACCCCGGCACCCTACGGCGGGCACTCAGCGTTTGGTGGCAGGTTTTGGCGCAACAGGTGTGCGCGTACCTGCCACCAAACGGGAGTGTTGGCTCAGCGGTGGAGGCGGTAGAAGCGGAACATGTCGTGCTCGATCGGCAGCACTTCCACCGAGGCGAAACCAGCGTCGCGGGCGTAGCCCTCGAAGGTCGGCTGGCGCATCACGGTGCCGGTGGCCACCGACTGAGGAGCGCTGCGGCCGTCGGGGAGGCAGCAGATCAGGCTGAAGCCGTACATCAACTGCTCGATCGGATCCGGCTCGCCGGTGAACACCTCGCCGACCTTCTCGTCCATCACGATCACCGCGCCATCGGCACCGGCCATGTCGCGCATGGTGGCGAGGACCGAGACCGGGTCCGGCATGTCGTGAATGCACTCCAGCGCGAGGACGAGGTCGTAGTCGCCGCCCGTTGCGTCGGCCGCGTCGCCGGCGAAGTACCGCACCCGATCATCGAGGCCGTGGTTGACGGCCTCTTGGCGAGCCATGTCGATCGAGGGAACATCGATGTCGTAGCCGTCGACGGTGGTGTTGGGGAACGCCGTGGCGATACCGATCGACGACCAGCCGAGGCCACATCCGACATCTGCCACGCGCCCGCCGTTGTGCAGTGCTTCGGCGACATCGGGAATCGATGCGAGGTACTCCGGTCCAAGCGGCAGGCAACCGCGCGATGGTCCTGCAACAGCTTGGCCGCAGCGTGCGCCGTCGCCGTGATCGTGCCAACCGAAGCCGTCTCCGGTGCGGTATGCCTCGATCAACTGATCGAGGTGGCTGCCGAAGGTGGACACCGCACTGGCAAACGGCGCCATGAAGGCGAGCGACTCGGTGTTGGCGAGCACCTCGGCGTGGGCCGCCGGGAGGCGGTATCGCCGGGCGGTGGCGTCGACGGTCGGATCGATGACCTCGAGCGAGCCGACGACGGTCTGCTGTTCGAGCCATTCGCGGGCGTACCGCTCGTCGGTGTCGGTCGCCGTCGCCAGCTCGGTGCTGTTCAGCGTGTCGGCGTCGGCCAACGCGTCGTACCAGCCGAGGCGTGTGCCGATCGTCATGGCGTACGTGTTCATCGCGCCGAGGAAGTCGCCAAAGGCGCGGTCGGCGAACGCGGCGACGGTGTCGTCATCTGGCGTCGCCGGAGTCTCGGGTGTCGTGGGTTCAATCACCGCGGTGGTGGTCATGATGGTTCCTTTCGGGATGGATCTGTGGTGGAAGGTGGATGGGCCCGCTCAGCGAGCAGGCGCGAAGAGCTCGGCGGGATCCTCGAAGTCGACGAGCCACAAGCGGCCGCCGTCCTTCGGTGCCGGGTTGTATTCGGCGAACCCGAGCAGCTCTTTGGCTCGGCGCGGCAGCGCGGCGGCCGTGTCGTGGGGGATGCTGAAGGCGTGGGCCTCCTCGGCGCGCAACCACCCGAGCAGGTAGCTGAGGTGCAGCGCACTGCGCCACTCGTCGATGGTGTGGTTGGCCCCGCCGCCGTGGATCGTCTTGCCGCTGAACAGCAGCACCGATCCGGCAGTCATCTCGGCCGGCACGGAGCTCGACGCCTCGAACAGCTCGGGGCGATCGGGCTGGCGGTGGCTGCCCGGGACCACACGGGTCGCGCCGTTGCGTTCGGTGCAATCGGTCATCGCGACCATGGCGATCACGATGATCTCGGGCCCGTGCGGCAGCAGCTGATTGAACCACGGCCATCCGCTCTGGTCGCGGTGCAGATATTGCGCCGGCTCGTCGGGACCGATCGAGATCAGCTGGGTGTCGCTGATCTGGATCGACCCGCCATCGGGGATGAGCCGTCGGTCAGCGATGCCGAGGATCGACTCGTGCAGGCCAACGGTGGTGAACTCGGCGGTCTTGGAGGCGATGCCGTTGAGGCGGATCGTGTTGTTGCCGTGAAACAGCTCCCAC
>JBCBSO010000119.1:0-8976 GCA_039819205.1 Actinomycetota bacterium | reverse complement strand
AGCAGCGCGCTCGGCATCGTCGATCGTCGCGTCGCACTCGTCGGAGAGCGCATCGAAGTCGGCGTTCTGGAAGCCGTACGGGTTGTTGCCCGAGTCGCTCAGGTACGAAGCGCTGCTTGCTACAACACCATGGACACCTACGTCACCACGCTGACGCAGGACCCGGTCCAGGGTCTGTTCATGCTGCCGCTGACGCAGAAGCCGAACTTCTACGGCACCACCTCGCAGCTCAGCCAGGCGGCGGTTTCGCCCGACGCCAACGACGCTGGCCCGCTGGTGAACGTCGTGGACTACGTGTTCGCTAGCTGATCACGTAGCACCCATCGATTGATCGGGGTGCGGGCGCCATCGGGCGTCCGCACCCCGGCCATTCGGCTCGACGTCAAGGGGGCCGTCGAGTTGGGTTTACGATCTCACCACCGTGTTTGCCTACATCACACGACGGATACTGGTGTCGATCCCGCTTCTGGCGGTAGCGCTGTATCTCGTCTTCATTGGGGTTTCGCTTACCACTGATCCACGCGCCGAGTTCTACCTCTGTCTGCCGCGTTGCCAAGAGGGCTTCGACCGCATCACCGAGCAGTACAACCTCGACGTGAGCGTGTGGGTCCGTCCGTTCATTTGGTTCGGTGAAGCGCTCACCGGCGACCTGGGGGAATCGACGACGATTGGCCTCCCCGTCACCGAGGTGCTGCGCACCCGTGGCTGGAACACTGCGATGATCGCCATCCCGGCGTTTCTCGTTTCGGCGATCTTCGCCCTGCTGCTCTCGGTGTACTCCGCTCGCCATCAGTACACCGCTGGCGACTACTTCTTCACCGGCCTCGCCTTCGTCGGCTTGGCCTTTCCGTCCTTCGTTCTCGCCCTCGTGATTCAGAACATCTTTGGGGTGCAGTTCCAGAACTGGTTCGGCGTCAAACCGTTCAACACCGGTCGAAAAACCGGGCAGAACTTCTTCGAGTTACTGCGCGACATCACCTTGCCGGCGATGTCACTAGCGATCTTGTTCATTTCGGCCGACAGTCGGTTCGGCCGAGCGTCGATGCTCGAAACGCTCAATCAGGATTACATCCGCACCGCGCGGGCCAAGGGCATCTCCGAGCGCACCGTCGTGTGGAAGCACGCGCTGCGCAACGCCTTGATCCCGCTCGTGACGCTGTGGGCGCTCAACTTCTCGGCACTGCTCAGCGGCTCTGTCGTTACCGAGTCGATCTTCTCGTGGCCCGGCCTCGGCCCGGCGTTCATCACCGGTTTGAACGCCTCCGACCTCGATCTCGTGCTCGGCATCGTGCTGCTCACCGGCTCGATCGTGGTCGTGTTCAACCTCGTCGCCGACGTGTTGTACGGCGTGCTCGACCCACGAATCCGATTGAACTGATGGTGATCTGATGGCTGACACAGAAGCAACCGAGATCGCCACCGAAGAGTTACGCGACCCCGAGGTACACGGGCCCCGCGATCACGGCAGCCCGGAGCAGGCGCCGCTGTTCTCCGCCGGCGAGGTCGAAGGCCTCACCGAGAAACCCAAGTCGTTCGGGCGCCTCACGTGGGAGAAGTTCATCCGCCACCGGCTGGCACTGGTCGGCTTGGTCGGACTCCTGCTGATCATTGCGGCGTTCTTCATCGCCCCGTACTTCAGCAACTACACCTTCGACGAGCGCAACGTGCGCGACCGCCTGCTCGGACCGTCGTGGGACCATCCGTTCGGCACCGACGAAATCGGTCGAGATCTGTTCGTGCGCACGGCTCAGGGTGGCCGCTACTCGATGCGCATCGGTCTGGTCGCTGCGGTGATCGCCACCGTGATCGGCACATTGTTCGGCGCGGTGGCCGCGTACTTCGGCCGCTGGGTCGACGTGGCGATCTCGCAGTTGATCAACCTCGTGCTCGTGGTGCCGGCGCTGCTGATCCTCGCCGTGTTCGCCCTCTACTTCGGCCGTGACGCCAACCGCTTGGCGCTGGTGCTCGCACTGCTGCTGTGGACCCGGATCGCCCGAGTCGTGCGTGGTGTGGTGCTGTCGATCAAGGAGGCCGACTACGTGATGGCGGCCAGAGCCGCCGGTGCCTCGCACGGCAGAATCATCGGCAGACACGTGTTACCCAACGTGATCGGTGCCGTTGTGGTCGAAGTGACGCTGCTCGTCGGCACCGTGATCGTGCTCGAGTCGACGCTGTCGTTCCTCGGTCTCGGTGTGCAGCCGCCCAACGCATCGTTGGGCACCTTGGTCGCCGACGCCAAGGGGTCGATCGCCACCGACCCCGTGCGCGTGTTGATGCCGGGCTTCTTCATCGTGCTCATCGTGTTGTGCATCAACTTCATCGGTGACGGCCTGCGCGATGCGCTCGACCCGAAGGCCAAGGTCGAGGGCGGCAAGTTCGACGCCAAGAAGGCCGCCAAGAAGCGCCGCAAGGACGGCACTAAGGCGGGCGGCATGGATGGCCGGACCCGCGGCAACGTGTTGACCGTTGGCGGCGGGCGCCTCACCGGCACGGTGGCGCCCGACTCGAACTCCACGCCGGAGGCACCGTGAGCGTGGCCAACGGTGCGGCGCCGGCGCCGCTGCTCACCGTCGAAGATCTGTCCGTCGGCTTCCACTCCCGCGAGGGCGTGGTCAAAGCCGTGAGCAACGTCTCGTTCGAGATCTCGCCGGGCGAGGTCCTCGCCGTCGTTGGCGAGTCGGGCTCCGGCAAATCGGTCACGGCGCTGGCCCTCATGCAGTTGCACCCGCGCAACACCGAGATCACCGGCGACGTGATCTTCGACAACATGGATCTGCTGTCGATGGAAGACGAAGAGATGCGCTCCATTCGTGGCCGCGACATCGCCATGATCTTCCAGGACCCGATGACGGCGATGAATCCGGTGTTCTCCGTCGGCGACCAGATCGTCGAATCGATCGTGCTGCACACGGACAACAACAAGAAGGAGGCGTGGAACAAGGCCGTCGACCTGCTGGCGGCCGTCGGCGTTCCAGAGCCGAAGCGACGAGCGTCGCAGTATCCACACGAGTACTCGGGCGGCATGCGCCAGCGCGCGATGATCGCCATGGCGATCGCCAACGACCCGAAGCTATTGATTGCCGACGAGCCGACCACAGCACTCGACGTCACCGTGCAGGCGCAGGTGATGGAGGTGCTGTACGACGTGCAGGAACAGACCGGTTCGGCGATGATGCTGATCACTCACGACCTCGGGCTCGTCGCCGGTGCCGCCGACCGTGTGCAGGTGATGTACGCCAGCCGCCTCATGGAGACGGGCAACGTCGACGACGTGTTCTATCGGTCGAGCAACCCCTACACCCGAGCGCTGCTCGACTCGATCCCCGACCTGGAGACGGTGAAAGACAGCCTCAGTTCGATCCCGGGAAACCCGCCGAGCTTGGCCCACCCGCCACCCGGCTGCGCGTTCGCGCCGCGCTGCTCGATGGCGATTCCCGACTGTGGTCTGGCAGTGCCCGAGCTGGTCCCGGTGGTTGGCGTCGGTCACGCCAGCCGCTGCATTCGCACTGCTGACATGGACGTCGCCGTGGAGGCGCCAGCATGACGGATCCATCTGATCGCGGCAGCATCGACCTCGGCGCCGACGATGTCTCGCCGTACGACTCGGGAGCGATCTCCACCCTCGAAATCGGTGAGCCGCTGCTGCGCGTGCGCAATCTGGTGAAGGAGTTCCCGATCCGCGCTGGGGTGTTCCGCCGACAGGTCGGTTCGGTCAAGGCGGTCTCCGACGTCAGCTTCAACTTGTTTCCGAACGAGACGCTCGGCGTGGTGGGCGAGTCGGGTTGTGGCAAGTCGACGCTCGGCCGTTCGCTGTTGCGGTTGATCGAACCCACGTCGGGTCAGGTGATGTTCGGCGAGGAAGACGTCACGCTGGCTGGTCGCCGCCGCTTGCAGCAGCTGCGCAGCGATCTGCAGATGGTGTTCCAGGATCCGTATGCGTCGCTCAACCCGCGCTTGCCAATTCGTGACATCGTCGGCGAACCGATGCGTATCCATGGTGTGTCGCGCAAGGAAGCGAAAGAGCGCGTCGGCGACCTCCTCAACCGCGTTGGCCTGCTTGCCGAGCATGGCAACCGGTATCCGCACGAGTTCTCGGGTGGTCAACGCCAACGCATCGGCATTGCTCGCTCGCTCGCGTTGCGGCCGAAGGTGATCGTGCTCGACGAGCCGGTGTCGGCGCTCGACGTGTCGATCCAGGCCCAGGTACTGAACCTGCTCGATGAGCTGCAGGATGAGTTCGACCTGTCGTACATCTTCATTGCGCACGATCTCTCGGTGGTGCGCCACACGAGCGATCGCATCGCCGTGATGTATCTCGGCCGTCTCGCCGAGGTGACCGACCGCACCACGCTCTACGACGAACCGGCGCATCCGTATACGCAGTCGTTGTTGTCGGCGGTGCCCGTCGCCGACCCCAAACGCGAGCGTGAGCGCAAGCGGATCATCTTGCAGGGCGACGTGCCCAGCCCGGCCAACCCGCCGAAGGGTTGCCGGTTCCACCCGCGGTGCCCGGTGGCGAAGGACAAGTGCTCACAGGAGACTCCGGAGCTCACCGAGGTGACGCCCGGTCACTTCGTGTCGTGCCACTTCCCGCTACTGGCGGGTGAAACGTTGCTCGACCGCACCCGGCAGATGGGTCGCGACGTCGACATCTCTCAGCGCTGATCCTCGTGAGCAGCGCTGCTGCGCCCACGTCGATCACGTTGCACTCCACGTGGCGCGGGTTCATCGGAACGATCCTCGGGGCGTCGATCCTGTTGGCCACCGGTGCGTTCGCCGTGGCCGTTGCGGGCTGGCGTCTGATTCCGACGGCGATTCTTGTGATCGGCGCGATTGCCGTGATGGCCGTGTTGTTCGACTATCCGATCGCCACCACGTTCGACGAACGCGGCGTGGAGAGGCGGATGGCGTTCCGTCGACAGTTGATTCCGTGGGATGACGTCGTGCGCATCGTGCGCGCCCGCCCGAGCTTCTCGCTGGGTATCCGCAAGTTCACCCACGGCGGGTTCACCGCCATTGTGGGGCGACGGCGCTATCTGTTGGTTGACACCGGAGAGGGCCTCGACGAGTTCGACCGGCTCGAGGCGCTGATCGAGGATCTCGGCCACGACGTGGAGTTCGATGCGGTGCAGCCCCCGCGCGAGGGCGCCACCGCGACGTGGACCTACCGTCGCCGCAAGTGGATGCCCGACGACTTCGGCTGACGCGACCCGCTGGGCGTTCTCGGCGCCATCCGTTGCGGTTTCCGCACACCTCGACGCCGAGAAGTGACGTCCACCCGCGCGCCGAACGTGCGGTGCCGCTTCTCGGCGCCGACGGTGGCGGAGTCCGCAGCCCTGGACGCCGAGAAGTCGGCTCGCCGGTTGAGCCTGATCAGCCGACCGGCGACCAGGTGCTGGAGATGCCGACGAAGTCGACTTGATCGCCAGGTCCGTCCCCGTCAACCCCGAACACGGCGAGCATGCCGCGGCGAGCGATGGTGTCGTTCACCTCCAACGTGCGGCACCCGTCACTGTTGTTCGGGGTGACGTCCTTGGCGATCTCGACGGTGGTTGAACCCAGCCCCTCCGCGGTCGCATGGACCTCCACTGCAGCGACGAATGACCCGTCGATCTGATCGACGTTTACGCAGTACGTGAGGGAGGACAGCGCGTACTCGACGCCGTCGCGTGCCGTCGGGCCGTGGATGTGGGCGACCGCGCCAGAGAAGTTGCCATTCGGCGACTGCACGATGATCCGGTTGACCGCGTTGATGATGTTGGCGGGGCCGAGACCGGTTGGGGCAGTCGGGCCGAGACCGTTCTGCATCGTGATGTCGCCGACGGCAGCCGCCTCGAGCGCGGCGACTCGATCGTCGAGTTCGCTCAGACTGGTCTTCGTGTAGTGCCCGACCACGTCGATGATCACGTGCACGCTGCCCTTGAAGTTGTACACCTGGATCGTTCCGTCGGGTGCGAGCTGCACGTCGACCTTGTTCGGCGCCGGCGCGCCACCGGGCACAACGTTGATGTTCGACAGCGTTGGCGGCGTCGCCAGGTCGCCTCGATACACCCGCACGTTCGAGCGTGCCGTGGCGTCGACGATCGTCACGTTGGTGGCGAGGCCGACGGCATCGCTCGGGATGGCGAGCGGGCCGGTGCACTCGCCGTTCGAGCCGTGGACTCTCACCAGCATGGTGTCGCCTTCGCCGAGCTTGGTCGAGCGTGGACCCACCTGGCTGGTTGGTCGTGTGTCGGTGACCCGGCATCCGGCCGTGGGCACATAGGTGGAGTCGGTGTCGCCGGGAGCTGCGTCAGCACTCCACGCCGACGTGACGACCACGGCAGCGACCGCACCGAGCAGCAGCGAGGTGACGACGTAGACGACAGTGCGGATTCTGAGTTCGATCGTGTTGCCCATCGACCCAGGCTGACACACGCCGCGGCGGCGGGTTTCCCGATCGGTTCGGTAGCATGGCGGGCCGTGCGAGACGTGATCCTCTACATCACTTTGGTGCTCAACGTCGTCTCGATGGGCGCCTTGATCGCTGGCATCCTCATGCACAGCGGCCGCGGTGGTGGCCTCTCCGACATGTTCGGCGGCGGCGGGGGAGCGGCGCTGGGGTCCACTGCGGCCGAGCGCAACCTCAACCGGATCACCTTCGTGTTCGCGTTGATCTGGATCTTTACGGTCCTCGCGCTGAGCTTCCTGCTCCCCGTCATCTGACGGGTGGGTGCCACACCGGCACCGCGGTAGGATCTCAAACCTTCACGAACACCATCACCACGTCGGAGTGGCGGAATTGGCAGACGCGCTAGCTTGAGGTGCTAGTGCCCTACTTAATGGGCGTGGGGGTTCAAGTCCCCCCTCCGACACCAGCTTTCCCGTACCAGCGGACCGCAGGCCCACCTCATCGAGGGTGACGAGCATTGGCGGCGCTCCGGTGATCGTGACTTGGAGATGATCGGGGTAGATCGTCACCGCCTCGATGAGTTCTTCTATCAGGACTCGACGCTCACGGTCGTTGGCTTCCTCCCACACCGAGTCGAAGTCGAACGCTGGGTTGCGTAGTAGAGCTGCGGCTTCTTCGAACGCATCTGCGAGTTCGTTGCTGCGCTTGAGGTCGTCCTCGGCTTGAGCCTGCTCCTGTTCGAGGCCGTCGATCTTGGCGGACAGAACTCTCTCCTTCTTCGCGAAGAAGTCGGATGTGATCTGGTCAGCGAGGTACAGCTTGAGCAGCTTCTCGCGTTCGCGTCGCAGTGCCGCAAGCGACCCGGAGCGGGACGCTGACGCGTCTCCGCCTCCGGATCGTTCTGCGGCCCTTTGCAGTTGATCGCGGATCGCTTGATACAGCGACTCGTCGTTGCGCAGCTCGCAGATTCCTAGCCGTGCGGCACGCTGAAGCCCATTCGCTGATCGTCCCGGAATGCGGCAACCCTTCCCGCGATGCCAGCACCGGAAGATGCGCTGTCCGCGCTCGTTGGTGTCGACCGCTGCCCGTCGACCGCACTTCCCGCATACAACGCGCCCGGACAGTGGATCCAGCCCTCGCCTGCCCGGACCAGAGTTGCGACTCTGCATCAGCTCGAAGTCTTCCGGCGTCACCAGCGGTTCATGGAGCCCCGGAAACCAGTCATCGCCGTAGCGCGTGAAGCCGAGGTAAGCCCTGTTCTGGCAAGCGTGCCGAATCGTCGAGGCCTTGAGTCCCGTTGCCGACTCGATCGCGGCGTACGACTCGCCCGCCGCGCGAAGACGGAACGCTCGTCGGATGATGGGAGCGACCGTGTTCGGGACCAACACACGGTCGGTCAGGTCGTAGCCCGTCGGCGGCCGATTGATCCAGTAGCCAGCTTTGGCGGCATGCTCGCTGCCGAGCTTCGAGTTCTCGATCGTCTGTTCTCGGAAGTACTGGGCAAACACGCCGTGAATGCCGACCTGCATTCGACCCGATGCCGTGTCGACCTGAAGGCCTGATTCATTGAGCGAGTGAAGGTGCACACAGTGCTGCTGAAGCAACGACGTGAGGGCGTGGAGGTCACCGTTGTCGCGGGACAGGCGGTCGAGCCGCCAGACGACTACGTGGGCAACCTGGTCTGAGCGGACCAGGCCGAGGAGCTCTTGCATCCGGGGACGATCGAGGTTCTTGCCCGACTCGCCCTCGTCAGACAGGAATGTCGGCACACCGAGGCCATTGGCCCTCACGTACTCCGCGCACCGTCTTCGTTGTGCTTCCGGGGAGTTCTCAATCTGATCGTCTGTCGAGACTCTTGCGTACACGATGGTCAGCATCGTGGCCCTCCTTGCGCGGATCGTCGCCGTCGGGTCGCGTCAGCACCATACGCGCGAGGATCTGCGCAAGAACAGACGCGACACGTTCGTAGTCCCGAGCCGTCAAACCAGTGCTGCCTTTCGGCGAACGCGCTCGGAGAATGAGACGCCCGTTCGTTGCCCATAGGCATCAACCAGCGGGATCAGTGCATCGAAGGTTGACCGTGCGTCGGTCGTCCCTAGCTGGACCGCAGCGGCAGCAAGATATCCAACAGTTGCGGGCAGCTGATTCCATAGTGAGCCGCGGCGTTGTCCGGCACTAATGCGCTCGGCGGGAATCGCTCCGCCGGCAAGGGACGCCTTCTGGACTGCGGACCAACGACGGTCGACTGGCCAACGGGAGCGTGTCTCATCGGACGATGGTGATCGAAGAGACGCCCACCGGCCCGTCGCATAGGCCCAGAGTGAACCGACCTTGGCGAACGCTTGCTCTGGCGTGTCAATGACGAACTCCCTCAGCCCGTCGCGCTTGAACTCGAACTCAACTCTTGTCACCGGGAGTTGTTCGTCGTAGCGTCGACCCCACAGCTCCGGCAGCCATGCTGCGCCGGTTCGCTCCATCTCGCGCGACTTGTCGTAGATGCGGCAGTAGATTGCGCCGCTGCGACTACCGAGGTTTAGACCGGACATCGCTTGGTCAACCTCATGAAGCAGGGTCTGGTTCGTGCA
>JBCBSO010000118.1:0-8994 GCA_039819205.1 Actinomycetota bacterium | reverse complement strand
GTACGAATGCGGGTCACGATGCTCACTCAGCGGATCGAGCCAGGCCTGGGAGCGGTCGTACGATTTGTGTGAACGTCACGCGGCGCGCGTGTCGGTGCCCCACGGGTGGCATCTCGACGACCGGCGTCGTCGCGGCATTGGCGAATTGATCGCGGTCTGAGGCCGCATCCACGCCGGTAGTGTCGGCACGCGTGGCCGATCCCATCCGCCGGGCCTCGCGGGTGACGCCGCCGAACCGTCGGCGCGCACCGTCCTCGCCGATCCGCGTCGCGTCTGCCGCGCCGATCGACCCGACCACAGCGGTCGTCACGTTCGTCGCCGCATGGCTCGCCGGCCAAGTGCTGTCGTCGATCGTCATCGCCGTCACCGGTGGTGACCCGATCGATGAGGCGCCGATCGGAGTGCTGGCGGCCGCCCTGATCGCCGCGTGGACCGCGCAGCTCGCCGGCATGTGGGTGGCGTCGAACCGCGCTGGAACCGGTGATCCGCGTACCGACTACGGCATTGAGATCGCACCCGCCGACGCCGTCGGCTTGGGCATCGGGGTACTCGCCCAATTGGTGGTGATACCGGTGATCTACCTGCCGTTGCGCGCGGTGTGGTCCGACACCTTCACCGACGAGCGGCTCGAAGAGAACGCCCGCAGCCTGGTGGATCGCGCCGATGGCGCCGCGTTAGTGGTGCTGTTCTTGCTGGTCGTGGTCGGCGCGCCCCTCGTCGAGGAGTTGTTCTACCGGGGGCTGCTCCAGGGGCCGCTCGCGGCGCGTTTCAACGATGCCGTCGTGGTGGTCGGAGTGGCGGCAGTGTTCGCCCTGGTGCACGTACGTCCCGTCGAGTTCCCCGGCTTGTTCGTGTTCGGTCTCATCCTGGGGGTGTGCGCCCTGTACACCGGCCGGCTAGGTATGGCGATCACGGCGCACATCGGCTTCAACGCCACCGGCCTGTTGATGGTCTTGTGACGTGTGTGCCCCCGCTCGCTTTGCCATCATGTCTGACCGCGGATGATTGATCGCGCATGATCGTTCGCGGGAACGCCACCTGCGCCTCTTCGCATGACCACTGACGACACGCTGACCGAGGCGCCCGAGATCGAACCATTCGACCGGCCGGCCGACGCCCTCGACGACGGCGTCGTGGACGAGCTGGTCGACGACGAGTCCGCCGAGCCAACGGCGGCTCAACGTGTCGCCCGCCGTGTGTTCGCCCGTCCGATCGCGTGGTGGAATCGACCGTGGACGACGCGACGAGTGGTCGAGGTGCTCGTGACGACGTCGATCCTCGTCACGATGACCGTGGTGATGATGATGGTCGTCCACTTCAATCCCGTGTCGGGAAGCCGCGACCTGATCTTCGACGTGAACACGCCCACGGGTGGCGACATGGGCGCCCACGTGTGGTCGCCGGCATTCCTGCGCGACAACTTCTTGCCCAACTTCCAGCTCTCCGGCTGGAGCATGGACTGGTACGGCGGCCTGCCGCTGTACCGCTTCTACATGGTCACCCCCGCGTTGGCCATCGTTGCGCTCGACGTACTGCTCCCGTACGGCGTCGCCTTCAAGCTCGTCGCCATCTCCGGGTTGATCGCCTTCCCGTTTGCCTGCTGGGCCTTCGGACGGTTGGCCAACTTCCGTCATCCAATCCCCGAACTGTTTGCCGTCGGCGGCGTGTGTTTTCTGCTCGACGAGAGCTTCTCGATTTACGGCGGCAACGTGAAGTCGACGATGGCGGGCGAGTACTCGTTCTCGATCGCCCTGACGCTGGCGATGATCGGGTTGGGTCTCCTGGCCAACGGGCTGCGCACGGGCCGGTTCCGCGTGTGGACCGCCATCGTGCTGGCCCTGGCTGCGGTGTCGCATGGCATCGTCCTGATCTTCGTCGCTGTGGCGGCGATCATCTTCTGCCTCGTCTGGATCGATCGATGGCGGCTGAAGTACGCGATCACCACCGGCATCACCACCGTGCTGTTGGCGGCCTGGTGGGTTGGTCCGTTCCTGTTCGGCCACGAATACATGACCGACATGAAGTACGGGTTCCGCCCCGAAGGTGCGAGCGATTCGTTCTGGGACATGTTCTTCCCGCTGGCCGCCCCGCTCGACTTCATCATCACCGGCTTGGCGATCGTCGGATTCGTGGCCATGGTGATGCGCCGCAACCTCAACGGCACCGCGATCGGCGTGATCACGCTCGTGTTGGTCGGGCTGGTGTACATCACCCGCGACAGCCTCCCCGTGATCGGCCTGCTGTGGAACCCACGCCTGCTGCCATTCCTGTACTTGATGCGCTACCTGCTGATGGTGATCGGTGCGCTCGAGCTCATCACCTGGATCGTCAACGCGGCTCGCGGGCGACTTGCGTCGCAGCGGATGAACACCTACGAGAACGCGGTCGCCGCTGGGGTGATCACCTTGTCGGCCCTCGTCGTGTTCGGTTGGATGTACGAGACGCTGCCCTTCGACGGCCGCCGCACCGACGGTGACACGTCGGTGTATGCCTGGGGACCCTTCCGCAAGACGCCGGACGCCGGCCGCGCGGTTGCCGACGGCTGGGCCAGGTACAACTTCACCGGTTACGAGAACAAACCGGCATACCCCGAGTACTACGACGTCGTGTCGACCATGGGGGAGATCGGCGATGATCGCGGCTGCGGTCGAGCGATCTGGGAGAACAACAGCGACAACGGGCAGTACGGCACCACGATGGCGTTGATGCTCCTGCCGCACTGGACCGACGGGTGTATCGGTTCGATGGAGGGCCTGTTCTTCGAGGCCTCCGGAACGACGCCGTACCACTTCCTTACCGCGGCGGCGATCTCGGAGAGTTCGTCGAATCCGGTCCGTCAGTTGCGCTACACGAACAACGATGCCGAGGTTGGGGTGCAACACATGCACGACCTCGGTGTGCGATATCTCATGGTGCGCACCGATGCGGCCAAGGAAGAAGCCAGCGAGCAGGACGAGTTGGTGTATCTCACTACCTCGGGTCCGTGGGACATCTACGAGCTATCGAGCGCCAGCATCGTCGAGCCGCTGACCATGCAGCCCGTGGTGGTCAACCATCGCAGCGGCGATCCGCGCGAACGCAATCTCGAGCTGGGAACGTCGTGGTTCCAGCGGCGTGATGACTGGCCCGCGATTCCGGCCGACGACGGGCCCGAAGCGTGGCAACGCGTCGACGTCGAGATCGATCTCGACGCGCGTATCGGTGAGCCCGACGAGCGCAGCCGCAACGTTGACTACGTGCTGCCGACCGAAACGATCGAGGCGGTCCCGTTGCCAGAGGTGAACGTGACCGACGTCGAGATCGAGCAGCAATCGGTGCGCTTCAACGTCGACCAGGTTGGCGTGCCAGTGCTCGTGCGCGTCAGCTACTTCCCGAACTGGCAGGTCGAGGGCGCCGAGGGGCCCTACCGCGTGTCACCCAACCACATGGTGGTCATTCCGACGAGCGAAGAAGTGGTGTTGACGTACGGGCGCGTGCCGCTCGACTGGTTCTTCTATGCGCTCACCGTGGTCGGCATCGGCTTGTGCTTCCTGTGGCGGCGTCAAGGAGACATCGCCTACCCCGCCGAGCGACCCTACTTCGGCCCGCCGCCCCGGGATCCCGACGATGCCACCGACCCCGATGGTCTCAGCGATCCCAACGATGTTGCCGCCGACGACTTCACCGATGCCCTCGACGTTCCGCTCGACCCCCTCGACGTCGCGCCGAGCGATCCGACGCCGGTGACGGGTGCGCCGCTTCCGATCGACCACGACAGCGACGCTGAACTCGGCGGCACGACCGGGCTCGAGCCGGGCCGCCACACCGACCGGCGCCAGGCAGACCCCTGACGCTCCCTGCCGCTCGCTGGATCGGCGCACCGCGCCGAATGGGTGACGGGGCCGAATCGGTAACGGGCCAGCACATGATGTTCGTCGAGCGGCCGACGGCGCGGCGCCGGTAGCCTCGTGCGCCGCATGTCGGTGCTCGATCAGATCGTCAAGGCCTACGACGTCCGCGGCACTGTCCCGGATCAACTCGACCAACGCGTCGCGCGCGCTCTCGGGGTGGGATTTGCCTCGCTGCTGCGCGATCTCGAGCCGACGATCGATCGGGTAATCGTTGCCCGCGACATGCGCCCATCGGGAGAGCGCCTCGTCGCCGCGTTCAGCGACGGGCTGCTGAGCCACGGCTACTCGGTGGACGACATCGGCCTCGCGTCGACCGACATGATGTACTTCGCTTCCGGACGTTATGGCGCGCCCGGCGCGATGTTCACCGCCTCGCACAATCCAGCCGGCTACAACGGCGTCAAGCTGTGCTTCAGCGGGGCCCGACCGGTGGGTGCCGACACGGGTCTCGACGCGATCAAGTCGGTGGCTCAGCGCGTGCTCGACGGCGACGCCCCTCGACCGGCGGCGAGCCCCGGCGTGCGTACTGAACGCCACGATGTGCTCGATGGGTTCGTCGAGCATGTGTTGTCGTTTGTCGACCCCTCGTCGATCGCTCCACTGCGCGTGGTGGCCGACACCGCCAACGGCATGGGCGGGTTGGTCGTTCCCGCGGTGTTCGAGCGCCTCGATGTGGAACTCGAGGTGCTGTATGGGGAACTCGACGGCACGTTTCCCAACCACCCAGCCGACCCCTTGCAGCCGGCAAACCAGCGTGACTTGCGGGCCCGCGTGGTGGCCGGCGGGTTCGACATCGGACTGGCCTTCGACGGCGACGCCGACCGGGTGTTCGTCGTCGACGAGACCGGCGCCGGGCTGAGCGGGTCGACGACGACAGCGATTCTCGCCGCGGCCACCCTTCGTGAGCGACCGGGCGCGACAATTCTGCACAACCTGATCTGCTCCAAAGCGGTGCCCGACGTGGTCCGCGAACTCGGCGGCACACCGGTGCGCACCAAGGTCGGTCACTCGTTCATCAAGCAAACGATGGCCGAGTCCGGCGCAGTGTTCGGTGGTGAACACTCGGCGCACTACTACTTCGCCGACAACTACAACGCGGACAGCGGACTGATCGCATCGATGCTGGTGCTTGCCGAGATGAGTCGCACCGGTGAACCCTTGTCGGCGCTGCGGACGCAGTTCGAGCGGTACAGCTCGAGCGGGGAAATCAACACCGAAGTCGCCGACGTTGCCGGCGTGATCGAGCGGGTGAGTGCGGCATACGACGCGTGTGCTCAGGACCGCCTCGACGGCCTCACCGTGGACGCTGGCGATTGGTGGTTCAACCTGCGCCCGTCGAACACCGAACCGCTGCTCCGCCTCAATCTGGAGGCCGCCGACCGCGCGGCATGCGACGACCGAGTCGCCGAGGTATTGGCAATCGTCACTGCCACGATGTGACGGCCGCGGCATAGGCTCGGCCCATGGCCCTCACTCCACAGTTGCTCGAGATCCTCGCCTGCCCCGACGACAAGGGTCCGCTGTACTACCTCGAGCCCGAGGCGCTGTTGTACAACCCCCGGCTCCAGCGCAGCTACCGCATCGACGATGACATTCCGGTCATGTTGATCGACGAGGCAGCCACGGTGGATGACGAGGAGCACGCGCGCCTCATGGCGCTGGTCGCGGAGCGGGAAGTGCCGCCGACGTTCGATCCCGATCGGTAGACGATCTCGATACGGCGCCTCGCCGCGCTGTCGGGGCCGACGTCGGTCGGCGTCGTCGCCGGCCGTGGCTGCAGGGCATGAGCGATCTGCCCACCATCGTCACGCTCGGTGATCTTCGACTCAAGGTCGCTTGACGGAGTGCCGAAGATTCTGGAAACGCACCGGGAACGTGTGCGCAAGCGCCCCAAATCTGGATGTCGAAGAGGTTACGATGCGCTCGATGAGTTTCAAGCGAACGTCCCGCGCGCTGCTCGCGGTGGCCCTGCTCGGTGTGGGCGTGTCCGTGGCTGCGCCCGCTGGTTCGCCGACTGCAGGTGCCCCCGTTGCGTGTGCCACGCTCTGCGCCGGTGGTGAGTTCCACCCTCTGGCACCCGAGCGGATCTTCGATAATCGTGCGCCAGGTATCAACTCGACGGTTGGTGCCAAGGCGACATCACCGGGCGGCAGCGAGTTCACGGTGCAGCTGCTCGGTGAGGGCGGCATCCCCGCTGACGCTGCCGACGTGCTCGCCGTGGTGCTCAACGTGACCGTGGCCGACGCCTCGCGTCGCGGCTCGTTGACGATCTTCCCGACCGGGCTCGCCGATGGCGGGGCCGGCGAATCGTCGCTGGTCAACTATCTGCCCAACCGCAACACGCCCAACCTGGCGATCGTCGGCGTGGGTAACGGCGGCACGGCCACCGTGCGGTTGACCACTCCCTCCGGCCCAGGCACCGCCAACGTGGCGATCGACGTGTTCGGCTGGATCTCCACCTCGAACAACGACGACCGTGGCGCCCGGCTGATCACCGCTGGGCCCGGCCGCATCTACGACAGCCGCGAGACCGGCGGCGTGCTCGGCCCCGACGAGTCGCGTGCGGTGCAGGTGCTCGGTGCCGACTCGCCCGAGCAAGCCGACATCGTTCCCGATCGGGCGTCGGTCACCGGCGTGATGATCAACCTCACGGCGATCAACCGCGAGCCGGGGAGCAGCAACACCAACCTGGCCGTCACGCCGACACCGCTGCCGGCCGGTACGCAAGCGTCGACGTCGAACACCAACGTCATTCCGGGCCTCGTCAAGGCCAACTTGGCGATCGTGCCCGTCGGTCCCGACGGCCGCATTCACGTGAAGAACCGCAACGGCAACATTCACGTGGCGATCGACGTGCTCGGCTACCTCGAAACCGGTGCCTCGGTCGACACGCGCGAAGGCCGGATCATCCCGCTCGACGCACCGTTCCGTGCGTTCGACACTCGCGATGACGCCTTCGGCAATGTGCCGCTCGGTTTCGGCAGCGCCGAAGACTGGAGCTTCAAGGCTTTCGCCGAGTCGGTCACGATGCCGTCGGGCGGTGCGTCCATTCCTGTCGGAAATCAGCAAGCGCTCATTGGCAACGTCACCGGCACCGGACTGCAACGGCTGTTCGCTACGGTGCCGGTCACCACGTTCATCTCGGCCTACCCCGGTGGGACCGAGCAGAGCGAGACGTCGATCATCAACGTGCCTGAGGGCGAGAACGTGCCCAACATGACGCTGTTGAGTTACGGCACGAACCAAGCTGGCGACGATCCGTATGTGGTGCGGATGTACAACCACAACGGCAGCATCCACTACCTGCTCGACGTCTACGCCGTCGTCCTCGACGATTAGGCGAGGACAAGACAGATCGTCACGTCCTCGACGATTAGGCGAGGACAAGACAGATCGTCACGTCCTCGACGACTGACTCCGAAAAACCGGGGATTCCCGGCGCCATGCGCCGGAAATCGCGACAATTTCGGAGTGCGGTCGAAGGGCTCGCGTACACTGGGAAGCCCTCCGGGCTGATTCGATCGGTGCCTGAAGGCCCCGGCCCGGGCCGCAACCGCTACGAAGAGTCTCTGCGCCGCGTGCGTCAGAGAGATGGTGAGGTCCGTCATGTCCACGCTTGCTGCCACCCGCGACTTCCGTGTCGCCGATCTGTCGATGGCCCCGTTCGGCCGCAAGGAGATGATCCTCGCCGAACACGAGATGCCCGGCCTGATGGCCCTGCGCGCCGAGTACGGCGAGTCCAAGCCGCTCGCTGGAGCGCGCATCTCCGGTTCGTTGCATATGACCGTGCAGACCGCTGTGCTGATCGAGACGCTGACCACCCTCGGTGCCGAGGTGCGCTGGGCGAGCTGCAACATCTTCTCCACGCAGGATCACGCGGCGGCTGCGGTCGTCGTCGGCCCGGAGGGCACGCCGGAGGACCCGCAGGGTGTGCCGGTGTTCGCCTGGAAGGGTGAAACGCTCGAGGAGTACTGGTGGTGCACCGAGCAGATGATGACCTGGCCCGACAGCGACGGCGCCAACATGATCCTCGACGACGGTGGCGATGCCACGCTGCTGCTGCACAAGGGTGTGGAGTACGAGAAGGCCGGGGAAGTTCCCGACCCGACCGAGGCGTCGAACCCCGAGCTGGCGATCGTGCTCGGTCTACTGCAGCGATCGCTCAAGTCTGATCCGGGCAAGTGGACGCGCATGGCCGCGGGAATCCGCGGTGTCACCGAGGAGACGACCACTGGCGTCAAGCGGCTGTACAAGATGATGGACGACGGCGAGTTGCTGTTCCCGGCGATCAACGTCAACGACTCGGTGACCAAGTCGAAGTTCGACAACCTCTATGGCTGCCGCCACTCGCTGGTCGATTCGATCAGCCGCGCCACCGACGTGATGATCGGCGGCAAGACGGCAGTCGTGTGTGGATACGGCGACGTCGGCAAGGGCTGCGTGCAATCGCTCCAGGGCCAGGGCGCCCGCGTGATCGTGACCGAGATCGACCCGATCAACGCGCTACAGGCGGCGATGGAGGGCATCCAGGTGTTGCCCCTTGAGGACGTCGTCGACACCGCCGACATCTTCGTGTCGGCCACGGGCAACGCCGACATCATCACGATCGATCACATGCGGCGGATGAAGCACAACGCCATCGTCTGCAACATCGGCCACTTCGACAACGAGATCGACATGGCCGGGCTGGCTCGTTCCGGCGCAGTGCGCGACGAACTCAAGCCGGGTACCGACGTATGGACCTTCCCGGAGGCCAACGCTGCCGGCGGCAGCCAGATCATCGTGCTCGCCGAGGGCCGGCTCGTGAACCTGGGGTGTGCCACCGGCCACCCCAGCTTCGTCATGTCGTGCTCGTTCGCCAACCAGGTGATCGCGCAGATCGAACTGTTCAACCATCCCGAGCGGTATCCACTCGGCGTGTACGTGCTGCCCAAGCACCTCGACGAAAAGGTCGCCCGGCTGCACCTCGATGCACTCGGCGTGAAGTTGACCCAGCTCAGCGACGAACAGGCCGAGTACCTCGATCTCGACCCCGCCGGGCCGTACAAGCCCGAGCACTACCGTTATTAGAGGGCTCGGACGCCCTTGCGGGCTTCCCCTCGCC
>JBCBSO010000117.1:0-8996 GCA_039819205.1 Actinomycetota bacterium | reverse complement strand
AGGTTGGTCTCGACGTTGTGCGAGGCCAGCCTCGTCGGCATGACCATCGGCCCAACGGTCACCCGCTACGAGCTCGAGCTCGGCTCGGGCGTCAAGGTGGCTCGCGTCACCAGCCTGCAAAAGGACATCGCCTACGCAATGGCGGCCACCGACGTGCGCATCCTCGCACCGATCCCGGGCCGGTCGGCGATCGGCGTCGAGGTGCCGAACCACACCCGCCAACTCGTTGCCCTCGGCGACCTGTTGGCTTCGCCCGAGGCGCGCACGGCATCGAACCCGCTCGATGTCGCGGTCGGCAAGGACATCGCCGGCCAGGCGGTGTTCCTCGATCTGGCCTCGACACCGCACCTACTCATCGCCGGTGCCACCGGTGCCGGTAAGTCGAGCGGCATCAACTGCATCATCACCTCGCTGCTCATGCGCACCACACCCGACGAGGTGCGCTTGATCCTGATCGACCCGAAGCAGGTCGAGATGGGGCAGTACCAGCGACTGCCGCACCTGCTCACGCAGCCGGTGACCAACCCGAAGAAGGCCGCCAACGCACTGGGTTGGGCGGTCAAGGAGATGGAGCGCCGCTACGACATCCTCTCCGAGGTTGGCTACCGCGACGTGGTCGGCTACAACGCCGCCGTCGCCAAGGGGAAGATCCCCCCGCCGGCGGGCGTGCAACCCGACGACACCCCGTACGAGCATCTGCCGTACATCGTGGTGGTCGTCGACGAGCTCAACGACTTGATGATGGTTGCCGCGCGCGATGTCGAGGAGTCGATCACGCGCATTGCCCAGAAAGCGCGGGCGGTCGGCATCCACCTGATCGTCGCCACGCAGCGGCCGTCGGTCAACGTGATCACCGGTGTCATCAAGGCCAACATCCCGGCACGGATGGCGTTCGCGGTGTCGAGCCTCACCGACTCGCGGGTGATTCTCGACCAACCCGGCGCGGAGAAGCTCGTCGGCAAGGGCGACATGTTGTTGTTGCCCGGCAACTCGTCGGTGGCCAACCGCATTCAGGGCTCGTTCGTCAGCGAAGACGAGGTGCGCCAGGTGGTCGATCACTGGCGGGCACAGGCGCCCGAACCGGTGGTATCGACCGACATCGAAGAAGGGGGCGACGGCGACGGGCCTCCCGACGCTGGGCAGTCTGCGTTGGTGCCGCCGCGCGGCACCCCGAGTAGCGGTGGCGCGGCCGTCCCCCCGCCGAGCGCGCCGCTCGACCTGGACGTCACCGCCGATGCCCATGCGTTCAGCGCCGGCGACGACGACGAAGACGCGGCGATGATGCGCCAGGCGATGGAGCTCGTCGTGCGCAGCCAACTCGGTTCGACCTCGATGCTGCAACGCAAGTTGAAGGTCGGCTTCGCCCGTGCGGGTCGCATCATGGACCTGCTCGAACAACGCGGGGTCGTCGGACCGAGCGAGGGTTCAAAGGCCCGCTCGGTGCTGATGACCGTCGAAGAGTTCGAGCTCCTCCAGCAGAACGGCCAGTTGTAGGCGGGCGGCGCCGTAGGGCGGCTGACTCTGCAACGATGGCGCGATGAGCGTCGACGTGCAGAGCTTCACCCCAGAACTCACCGAGATCGCCTCCGGGCTGCGATTTCCGGAGGGCCCGATCTGGATGAACGACGGCACGGTCGTGCTGGTCGAGATGTTCGGGCCGCGACTCACGCGGGTGCACCCTGACGGCACGACCGAGACGATCGCCGAGATCCCCGGGGGACCGAATGGTGCTGCCGTCGGGCCCGATGGAGCGATGTACCTGTGCAACAACGGCGGCTGCTTCACTCCGGAAGAACTCGACGGATTGGTGATCCCGGGGCCGTTCGATCCCGACCGATACAGCGGCGGCAAGATCCAGCGCGTCGATCCGCACGACGGCACGGTGACCGACCTGTACACCGAATGCGACGGCCGGCCGCTGCGTGCGCCGAACGACATCGTGATGGACGGACATGGCGGGTTCTGGTTCACCGACCACGGCATCCGCGACATGGCGGCACGTAGCGCCGACCTCACGGCGTTGTACTACGCCAAGGCCGATGGCTCCGGCATCAGCGAAGCGCTGTTTCCCGTCGAGGGGCCCAACGGCATTGGGCTCTCGCCCGACACCGACACGCTGTACTGGGCTGAGACATTCAACGGTCGGATCCTGCGCCGTTCGATCTCGGAGCCAGGCCAGCTCGTCGAGACCCATGCCAATCTCGACCCGTTCGCCACGTTGTACGGACTTCCGGGGATGCAGTTGCTCGACTCGTTGGCGGTCGACGACGACGGATGGGTATGTGTGGCCACGCTGATCAACGGTGGGATCACGGCGGTGTCGCCCGACGGCACACAGGTCGAGCATCACGCCACCGGCGATCCGCTCACGACAAACGTGTGCTTCGGCGACGAGGACCTGCGCACTGCGTTCGTCACGTTGTCGGCGACCGGGCGGCTGGTCAGCTTCCCCTGGCCGCGTGCCGGTCTACGTCCCGCTCATCAGTGAGCCTCGACACGATCGACCTGTCGGCGCCGGACCCGGTACACGTCGACGAGATGTGTCGCACGCTCGGCTTCCTACGCATCGCCCACCACGGTGTGCCCGACGCGCTGCTCGCACGAGCGCGGCAACAGGCGCATGCCTTCTTCGATCTACCGCTCACCACACGGATGACCGTGGCGAAGCCGAGTCCCGGCTATCCATACGGTTATGGCTCGCTCGAAGCCGAGACGCTCAACGCGTCCATCGGCGGCGCGGCACCGCCAGACGTGAAGGAGACGTTCAACGTTGGCCCGGTCGACCCGCCGCCACGCCCGCTCGATGAGATGACCGATCCCAACGAGCGCGATGTGTATGCACCGAATCGATGGCCCGACGCGCTGCCGACGCTGCAGCCGGTCCTCGAGGACTTGTACCGCACGATGGGCGAGCTCGCCGCGCGGTTGATGCGGGTCTTCGCGCTGGCCCTCGAGCTGCCCGACCAGCACTTCGACCGCTTTGTCGACGCCCACGGATCGGCGTTGCGCCTGGCGTGTTATCCCGCGCTCGACCAGCCGGTCGGTGATCGTCGGTTCCGCGCCGGCGCACACACCGACTACGGCACGCTGACGATCCTCGACCTCGACGAGCAGCCAGGGCTGGAGGTGCAGTCTGCAGACGGCGCATGGGTCGCGGTCGAACACGAGCCGGGCACGCTGCTCGTCAATCTCGGCGACCTGATGGCCCGCTGGACAAACGACCGCTGGCGCTCGACGATGCACCGGGTCGTCGTCCCGCCAATTCCCGCGCCGCGCCGGCTGACGATGCCGTTCTTCCACAACGCCAACTGGGATGCGCGCATCGAGTGCATCGTCCGCGACGGCGAGCCGCCCCGGTATCCACCGACCACCGCTGGCCGATACCTGATGGACAAGTTCCGCTCAACGGTCACGTAACCGAATTGTTCGCGAAATCAGGCGCCTCGCGCCTGGAATCCCCGGAATTTCGGTGGGGGAGGAGCCCGATAGCGTGACTGCTCGTGGCGCAGCGGTTCTATCTCGAGACGTTGGGCTGCCCGAAGAACGATGTCGACTCGGCCAAGTTGACGGGCGCGCTGGTGGCCGACGGGATGGTCGCCGCCGACGATGCGCACGACGCCGATCTCGTGGTGGTGAACACGTGCGCCTTCATCGACGACGCTCGCCGCGAGTCGATCGACACGATCCTCGCCCTCGACGAACAACGTCCCGACGGATCGCGGCTGGTGGTCACCGGTTGCATGGCCGAGCGCTACGGCGACGAACTTGCGGCCGAGCTGCCCGAGGTGGACCAGGTCGCCGGTTTCGGCACGGCGTTCAACGAGCCGGCACCCGCGGCCGACCGCACCGCCTCGAATGGTCGTCGGTTGATCCCCGTCAGCGAGGCACCGATTCCCGACTTCGACCTGCTCAATCTGCCCCGGCCCGCGTCGCCCGTGCCGTGGGCCTACGTGAAGATTGCTGAGGGATGCGATCGAACGTGCGGGTTCTGTGCGATTCCCAGCTTCCGCGGTCCGCAACGCAGCCGCGATGTGCAACAGATCCTCACCGAGGTCGATCAACTCGAGGCGCGCGAGATCGTGCTGGTGGCGCAAGACCTGGCGAGCTACGGCAAGGACCGGCCGGACGAGTTGGGCGCCGGATCGATCGTGCCGCTCGTCGATGCAGTCGCCGAGCGAGTCGACCGCGTGCGCCTGCTGTATCTGTACCCGAGTGATCTCAGCGACGAGCTGATCGACTCGATCTGCCGCAGCGGCGTGCCCTACTTCGACCTCTCGCTGCAGCACGTGTCCAAGCCGCTGCTCCGGCGGATGCGACGGTGGGGCGATGGCCAGCGATTCCTCGACCGCATCGCCGACATCCGCGAACGCGAGCCCGACGCCGCGTTTCGCAGCAACTTCATCGTCGGCTACCCGGGCGAAACCGAGGACGATCACGACCAGTTGCTCGATTTCGTCGAACGCGCCCAGCTCGATTGGTGCGGCTTCTTCTCGTACAGCGCAGAAGACGGCACCTACGCCGCCGACCTCGACGGGGCGGTCGACCCGGGCCTGATGAACGAGCGGCTCGGCGAACTACGCGAGCTGCAAGACGGCATCACCGCAGCCCGCCGCGACGCGCTGATCGGCGAATCGGTGACCGTGCTCGTCGACGAACCAGGGGTCGGTCGGAGCCACCGCGAGGCGCCAGAGATCGATGGAGTGGTCCACGTCGGGCAGAATGTCCCTGTGGGCGAGTTCTCCGAGGTGACCATCGTCGATGCGTTGGGCCCCGACCTCGTCGCGTCTGGGGCCACGCCATGACCGAGCGCGAGTCACCCTTCTCGGTCACCCCCGATCGCATCGCCACGTGGGCGAACGCGATCACCGTTGGCCGGCTGCTCTTCGCGCCCTTGGTGTTCTGGGCGATCCCCGGTCACAACGAGGGCTCGTGGATCGCGGTCGGGCTGTGGTTCGTGCTGTGCGCCAGCGACGGCATCGATGGCTACTTGGCCCGTCGTCACGGCACCACATCGGCGGGCGCCTTCCTCGACCCACTTGCCGACAAGGTGCTCGTGCTCGGCGCGATGTTCACCCTCGTCGGTACCGGCATGTTCTGGGCGGTGCCGGTGATCCTCATCGCGGCCCGCGAGATCATTATTTCGGTGTACCGCGTCCTGGTCGGCGGCCGGGGCATCAGCGTGCCGGCCTCGAAGATGGGCAAACACAAGACCGTCGTGCAGCAACTGGCGGTCGGCGCTGCGCTGTTGCCGTGGACCGCGACCACCCCGTGGCTGTGGAACAGCCTGCTGTGGCTGGCCGTGGCGCTGTCGTTGGCCAGCGGCGCGCAATACCTGTGGCGGGCGCGGCTGTTGCGCGACGCTGCCGACCACACCAGCGCGCAGCGGATCTCCTAACGCGTGCGCTGCGACGTTCTGGCGGTCGGGACCGAGTTGTTGCTCGGTCAGATCATCGACTCGAACTCTGCGTGGATGGGCGGCGAACTCGCCGAGCACGGCATCGATTCGCTGCTCCAAGCCAAGGTCGGCGACAACGTCGATCGCATCGAGGCGCAACTCCGAGCGTTACTCGTCGACGCCGACGCGGTCATCACTTGCGGTGGGCTCGGTCCGACCCACGACGACCTGACTCGTGAGGCGATCGCCCGAGTGATGGGCGTCGAGCTGCGACAGCACGACGACATCGCGGAACGCATCCGCGAGATGTTTGCGGCGCGTGGACGAACGATGACGGCCAACAACCTGCGCCAGGCGATGGTCCCCGACGGCGCGACCGTGATCGAGCAGACCCGCGGTACCGCGCCGGGTCTGATCTGCCCGGTCACGATCGACGGAGCGGCGAAGGTGGTGTACGCAGTTCCGGGCGTGCCGCACGAGATGCGCGACATGGTGCACCGGGCGATCATCCCCGACCTGCGGGCGCGTAGCGGGGAGATGTCGACGATCGTCAGTCGCGTGCTGCGCACATGGGGCGAGAGTGAAAGCGGGCTCAACGAACGGCTCGACGACGTGATCGAGCAGCTGGAGAACCCCGACACACCGACCCTGGCGTTCTTGGCCTCGGGCTGGAACGGGCTGAAGGTGCGGCTCACGGCGAAGGCGATCACCACCGATGTCGCGGCATCGCAACTCGCCGAGTGGGAAGCGGTGGTGCGCGAGCGGATCGACGACCTGGTGTTCGGCACCGACGACGACACGATGGAGTCGGTGGTGCTCGACGAGCTGCGTGAGCGTGGTCTGAGCCTCGCCGTTGCGGAATCGGTCACGGGCGGATTGGTCGGCGCACGGTTGACCGAGATCGCCGGGGCCAGCGACGTGTTCCGCGGTTCGATCGTCAGCTACGCCAGTGAGGTCAAGCGTGACCTGCTCGCGGTCAGGGACGGCCCAGTGGTCAGCGAGTCGGCGGCGCGCGAGATGGCCCACGGGGTGCGCGAGCGCCTCGGCGCCGACGTTGGCCTGGCGCTCACCGGCGTCGCCGGGCCCACCGAACAAGACGGCCAACCGGTCGGCACGCTGTATGTCGGGCTCGTTGGCCCGGGCTTCGACGAGGTCCGCCATGCCCGCCTCCCCGGCCAACGCGAGCAGATGCGCCAGTTCTCGGTGATCACCTCGCTGGGTTGGCTGCGCGCCGCGCTCACCGATTCGTAAACCGACCGGCCGATACCCTCAACGGCACATGCCCCCGTAGCTCAGAGGACAGAGCAACGGCCTTCTAATCCGTCGCGCGCAGGTTCGAATCCTGCCGGGGGCGCCAGCCGCTACAGACCGAGTTGCCGGCCGGCGAGGTCGCGCATGATCTCTTCGGATCCGCCGCCGATGGCCTGCACGCGGACCTCGCGGTACAGCCGCTCGACGGTGTCGCCGCGCAGGTAGCTGGCACCGCCGAGGATCTGCGCGGCCTCGCGGGCGCAGAACTCGAACGTGAGCGTCGCATCGACCTTGGCTTCGCAGATCTCGGCGACGGGATCGTCGCCCGCGTTGAGCCGCCACGCCAGCAACTCGAGCCACGCCTGGCAGGCGTTGATGCGGCGATCCATCTCCACCAACTTGTGGCGGATCACCTGATGGTCGGCGAGGCGCCGCCCGAACGTCTCCCGCTCGCGCGCCCAGCCCAGCGCCTCGTCGTAACACACGCGGGCGAAGGCGATCGACTGCGCGGCGAGGTCGATGCGTTCCGCATTGAAGTTGTTGACGATCATCGAGAAGCCCGCGCCCTCTTGGCCGAGCAGGTTCTCGACCGGGACGCGTACGTCGTCGAAGTACAGCGTGGCCGTGTCGGAGGCCAGCCAGCCCATCTTGTCGAGCTTGGTGCGATCGAGGCCCGGGCTGTCGCCGTCGATGACGAGCATCGACAATCCGGCGGCGCCCTCACCGCCGGTGCGCACGGCGGTGGTGAAGAAGTCGGCACGCATCCCCGACGTGATGAACGTCTTCGAGCCGTTGACCACGAAGTGGTCGCCGTCGCGGCGGGCCGTGGTGCGTATGCGGGCCACGTCGGACCCACCCGACGGCTCGGTGATCGCCAGCGCGGCGATGGCGTCGCCGGCCATACATGGCGTGAGCACACGCGCCTTCAGTGCGTCGGAGCCGAACTTCTGCACCGGCGGCAGGCCGATGTAATTCGACAAGAGCGCAGCGACCACGCCGCCACTGCCGGCACGGGACACCTCTTGCATCAGTACGAGGCGCATCAGCGCGTCGCGTTGGCCGTGGCCGCCGTATTCCTCGTCGAAGCCGTCGCCGAAGAATCCGATTGCGCCTGCCTTGTTGTAGAGCTCGCGGGGCACCAGACCATCGACATCCCACTGGTGAACGTGCGGCGCGATCTCCTTCTCGGAAAACTGGCGGACAACCTCGCGAAAAGCCTCGTGATCCTCGGTGTAGAACGGCGACAGCGCCGACTCAGTCATGCCGGCGAGCGTAGACCGCCGTGTTGCCCGGTATCCTGCCCTGTCCGCCACGCCCAGTTGTTTGGGCCGCGAGATCGAGGTGTGCGTGAAGTTCAAGAAGGGCGAAACCGTCATCTACCCCCAGCACGGTGCATGCGTCGTGCAGGGAACGAAGAAGATGGACTTCTTCGGGGAGAAGCAGGACTACCTGATTCTCAAGACGGTGATCAACGAGATGACCCTCAAGGTCCCGGTGGCCAGCACCGAGGAGGTCGGGGTTCGGCCGCCGGTGTCGGCCGACGAGCTGGAAGACCTCGTATCGGTGCTCGCCAAGCCCGATCCGCGCGTGCCGTCCAACTGGAGCCGGCGGTTCAAGAACCACCAAGAGAAGCTGAAGAGCGGCGACGTGTACCAGGTCGCTGAGGTGGTGCGAAACCTGGCTGCCCGTAACCGCGATGCGTCGCTATCGGCCGCCGAGCGCACGATGTACGAGCGGGCCCGGGTGAACCTGATCTCGGAGATCGCGCCGGCGCTGAAGGTGTCGGCCGACGACGCCGAGGCGTACCTCGACGACGCGTTGGCCAAGGGCGTCCTCAAGGCGGGCGACGCGAAGAAGACCGCCAAGAAGAAGTAAGTCCACCAACCGGGCAGAGGCGATCACTAGCGTCGCCGCATGGCGTCGCTGTCCCGCGGGCGTCCGCTGACCATCGGTCTGGCGGTCGCCGTCATCACGACACTTCTCGTTGCTCCGAGCCCGGTGGCATCTGCACCTCCGGCTGGAGAGACGGTTGTTGCCGAGCCGCGACTGCGCGACGGGTTCAGCGACGATCTGGTCGCCGACCTGGCATCGCCGACCGCCGTCGAGCAACTGCCCAATGGTCGCGTGGTCGTCCTCGAGCAGCTCACCGGCCGGGTTCGACTGATCGACCCGCAGAGCGGCTTGATCGACACGCCGGCGCTCGACCTCGACGTCTGTGGCGGCAGCGAACGGGGGTTGCTCGGGTTTACGCACGATCCCGACGTCGGGCGCAATGGCCGGGTCTACGTGTTCTACACCCGCGAAGCACCCGCCGAACCGGGCGACTGCGTGAACCGTGTGAGCGCGTTCA
>JBCBSO010000116.1:0-9033 GCA_039819205.1 Actinomycetota bacterium | reverse complement strand
TGGTGATCGAGCCGATGTCGAACACGGTGTTCTCGTCGATCGGCCGACTCTCGGGCCCGTCGACGGTGCCCATCGGCACCACGCGGAGGCCGCCCGGTTCGTCGATCAACACGATCCCGTTGAAGCCATCGTCGGCCATCTGCTCCAGCACATCGTCGACCTCGGCTGGTTCCGGCGGGGCCGAAACATCGACGTTCTCGCTCAGCCCGACCGCCTCCATGACCCCCTCGACGGGTCCATCACCTCCGCATGCGGTGGAGAGGAGAGCCAACGAGAGCACAAGTGCGCCTATTCGATACATAGCCACACCGTGCGAGCCGGCGGGTGAACCGAAGGTCAACGAAGACAGAGCAACGGCGCCGCGATCTGTGTCCGCCGTCAGCTGCGAGACTTCGAGCATGATTCACGACGGCGCGCGTACCGGCTTCGGACGGGGCGCCGACGTGTACGCCGCGGCTCGGCCGACCTATCACCCCGAAGTCATCGACCGGTTCGTCCGCCGCTACGGAGCCGGAGCGCTCGTCGAGCTCGGCGCGGGGACGGGAATCTTCACCTCACAACTCGTCGACGCCGACTGTCGCCCGACGGCGATCGAGCCCGTCGCTGCCATGCGCGACAAGATCGTCGCCGCGCACCCGAGCGTCACCGTCATCGACGGAACCGCCGAACGCACCAGCCTCGACGAGGACAGCGCTGACACCGTCGTCGCGGCCCAGGCGTTCCACTGGTTCGATTTTGCTCGCGCCCTCAACGAGATCGAGCGGATCCTCCGACCCGGCGGCTTCCTGGTATGCGTGTGGAACGTCCGCGACGAACACGTCGATTGGGTCCGGCGCTACACCGAAATCGTCGAGCGGTTCGCTGGCGACACTCCTCGGCACCGATCGTCGGAGTGGCGCACGGCGATCGACGGACATGGCCGATTCGCGCTCGTCGACGACTGGTCGATCGCCAACCCGATCGAGGCGACGCCACAACAGGTCGCCGACCGCGCGCTGTCGACCAGCTTCATCGCCGCACTGGACTCCGAACGCAAACGAACCGTCGCCGAAGAGATCCAAGCCCTTGCCGCCACCGTTGGCAACACGATCGAGTTTCCCTACCGATCGGAGCTCCAAGCGTGGTCGCTACGCCCGGTCGACGAACCGCCGACGTAACGACCTGACGGTTGCACCAAGCGACCGCCACGTAGTCGCCAGGGCACGCGCCGTCGCTACGGCCCGTCGGGAGCAACCGGGAGGCTGCGCAACACGATCTTCGTCTCGGTGTCGGCCACGCCGCCCGTCTTCTTCATGTCCATGAGGACGTCGTCGAGCTCGGCCGTCGATCGACATCGCAGTCTGAGCATGTAGTCGTGCGGGCCGGTGAGATGCACGGCCTCCACCACCGACGGCTGCTGGCCGATCCAGCGTTCGATGTCATTCCGGTCGGCTCCCGGTTGTGCTCGAACGCCGATCACCGCGTCGAGCGACCGGCCGAGAACGTCTGGGGACACCTCGGCGTGATAGCCGAGGATCACGCCGTGCGTCTCGAGCCGACGGAGTCGCTCCGATGTGGCGCTGGTGGACAGACCCACCCGGTCAGCAAGATTGGTGATCGAGATGCGGCCGTTGTCGCGTACGGCACCGATGATGTTCCGGTCGATGTCGTCGATGACAGGCGATTCGTCGGTGGGCATGAGCACCAGGCTCTCAGAACCGGCCCGTGTCCGGCGGATCGACGGCCACCGTGTTCCCATGACAAATGACGACGCAACTCACATCTTGTGCCATTTCGGCGATCACACGCTGCCCAAAGCGGAGTGGACTCACGACGCGCACCTCGCGGCGTGCTGGGCGGTGGTCGCGACAACATCGGCGCCGGACGCGCTCGGGTTCCTACGGAACGCGATTCGCTCGTACAACGAGGCCACGGGTGTTGCCAACACCCCGACGAGTGGCTACCACGAAACGCTCACGGCCTACTTCGTGTACACCGTCGCCGGGCTACAGGCCGATTCGGTCGACGCAGTGCTCGCGGCACCGCGGTGCCGGCGCGATGCGCCGCTGCGACACTGGAGTCGGAGCCGACTGTTCAGTGAATGCGCCCGATCGATGTGGGTCGAGCCCGACCTCGAGCCACTGCCACCGGCCGTCGAACGATCGATGGAACAAGCGGCCCTGTCGGTCAAGCGAGAAACCGGTCGAGGACGTTGCGCGTGATTCTCTCGACGAACAGATCTCCGGCGGCGAGCCCGTGGGCCCACTCGGTCGTGCCCGCGTTGAACACCTCGCCGTCGCCGAGCGTCATCGAGGCCATCACCGCGTGCCCGCGTTGTTGCCGCGCGATCGAGGCCGGGTCGGCGGCGCCGTACGCGATCCGCGCCAGCGTCTCCGCATCTTCAGCCGGAATCAGCGGTGGGTACGGGCTGTGCGATGGCTCGAACGTGGTCGCTGGGGCGAAGGCGATGACCTCGAGTTGGTCGGGCACGCCAACACCGCCGTCGGGCGCAGGGAGACCTTGGTCATCGAACGTGACCGGGCAGCCGTCGTTCTCGTAACCGAGCAAGGGGAGATCGGTTCCGAACGTGTCGCCGTAGAAGAGGTCGGCGCCGTCGAGCGACCAATGTTGGTCGCGGTACACGGTGTAGCCGCCGGCACCGCGGGCCACACACATGGCGAGGCGGTGGTAGCCGCCATACAGGAACGACAACCCGATCAGCTCTGCCTCTGGGCGCTCGAACGCCGGGTGCGACCAGAGGTGCGTGGCGTCGGCACGGGTGTCGGGGTCGGCGAACAGCGGGTCGTCGGTTTCGCCTCGCCACTTGTGCGCCACCATCGTCGTGGCGTCGTCCTCCCAGCGCACCTTCCAGTAGCTGGTGTTGCCCGAGAACACACCGAACTTCCCGCCGTGCTGTACGAACCGCTCGACTTGCTCGCGTTGGCGACCCGACCAGTACTCGCTGTGACCGACGACGAACGCCGCTCGATACCCGTCGAGCACGTTGTCGTCGATCTCGAAGTCGTGATCGCAGACGACGTCGAGCTCGTACCCGGCGCCAGCCGCCCACCGGAGAAACACGTCCTCCCACTTGTGCAAGTAGCACGCGGAGCCGTCGTATGCGGTCGGTCGGTGTTGGATCATCCAGTCGAGGTCGCCGGGGATCGCCCGCTCCCCAACTCCTCGATCGGTCAGGTTGACGAGTCGTGGGACATCCGCCGGCGGCGCGATGAGTCCTTGGGGGTACGGCCGGCGAGCCGACAGTCGACCGATGGCCCCGGCGCGCGACTCGTCGGCGGTGACCTCGCCCGACTGCAGCGCGTCGACATCCGCGTAGCTGTTCGCTCCGCCCCAGTAGTTGTAGGCCTGGTACGTGTTGGTGGACAACACGACGACGCCAGCCGACCTCGAAGCACGAGGACCTCGCAGACACACGAAGTGCCGGGTGGATGCGCCGCTCGGACTGCGCAGCTCGAGGTCGAGGTACCCCGCTGGCCAGTCGGACTCAATCCGGAACGATGCAACGGCTGGCCAGTCGCAGCCGCGTTCTGCCGCGTCTTCTGGAATCGGATGGAGATCGACGGCAACGTCGTCGATCGTCAGCAGTGTCGTATCGGTCAACGGATGGCGCACCTCGAGCGAACACACGGCGGGCTCGCCACTGGCGTGAATCGCGACAACATCGCCGACGCCCGCGGTCACGCGATCTGGGTAGAACCACGGATCACCATCGGTCGATCTCATCGCGCCTCCTCGATGGTGGCGAGATACTTCGCCCGGCCTCGCTCTCCGAGTCGGTTGAGCGGGGCGATGAGCCGAGGAACGATCGCCGGACGGATCATCGTGAGGCGCGACGTTACGCTGTCGCTGTACGGCGCGTAGACCTCCAAACGGCCCGTGTCGAGCGCTCGTTCGTAGGCGTCGGCGATGTCGGTGGCGGAGAGCACAGAGCCGACGAAGTTGAGCGGACTGCCGCCGTTGCGCGCCTCGTGGCGCAGCATGGGTGTGTCGACGGCACTGGGGTAGATCCCACTCACTCGCACCGTGGTGTTGGCCAATTCGGCGTGTAGCGAGGCGAGGAAGGCGCGGAGTCCTGCCTTCGACGCCGAGTAGGCCGCCGACCCGGGCATGGCCATGATGCCCCCCATGGAGACGGTGGCGAGGAAGTGGCCGCCGTTGCGTGGCAGGAACACGTTCACCGCCGCGCGCCCGAGTTGCATCGCCGCGCGCAAGTTGACGTCGAGGGTGGTGTCGAGGTCGTCGGCCGTTTGATCGGCCACCTCCCCGATGCGGATCACGCCAGCATTGGCGATGACCACGTCGAGGTCGGGGGCCCACTCCTGTTCGATGCGTTCGCAGAGCGTGGCGAGTGCAACCCGGTCACCGACGTCGCAGCTGACCGGTAGGCCGTCGACTGCTGCGGCGGCATCGTGGGCGAGCTCATCCGTGAGCTCCACGGCGACCACCCGATACCCGCGGTCGGCGAGACGACGCGACGTTGCCGCACCGATGCCCGACGCGGCGCCGGTGATCAGCGCAAGTGGCTGCGTCACAGGTCGTACCCCTCGGCGCGGTACCAATTGACGGCGTCGCCGATGATCGTGGGTATCGGTGGGATGTGATATCCGAGCTCGTCGATCGCTTTGGAGCAGTCCTGATACTGGAGCTTGGACAGGTAGCGGGCCACGCCCGGGTTCATCTCCGGCGGACGTCCCGTGACGCGCGCGCCGAACTCGCTGACCCGGCCATACGCAACGAGCGCTCGCTCGGGAAGCGTGCGCGCGACGCGCGGCGCACCGATCGCATCGGCCATCAAGTTGAGCCAGGTGCGCGTGGGCAGGTTCCAGCCAGCGCAGCTGTACGCTTCACCCCGACGTCCCTTCTCAGCTGCGGCGACGTGGGCACGGGCGACCTCGCGGACGTGGCAGTACGAACTGCCGCCACACGGCGCGCCGGGCAACTTGCCCTCCTTAAGATCGAAGAACATGCGGCCGAGCTGGAGATTGAAGTCGTACGGCCCACACATGAACCCCGGATAGATCACCACCGTGTCGAGATCGTGCGCCAGGGCGAACGCCGCCAGACGCTGTTCGGCCTCGAGCTTCGTTTCACCGTAGTTGTATCCCATATCGGTGAAGTTGAAGCGGCCGGTTGCCTCGGTGAGGAGCCGACCGGATGGATCGTGGCCGAGAACGTCGACCGTGCTCGTGTGGACCATCCGCCGGACACCGTGCTGACGGCATGCCGCCGCGACGTTCATCGTGCCGTCGACGTTGATCGCCCGCTGTTGTTCGTTGCGCCGCTTCCAGAACGACGTGTCGCCCGCAACGTGGTACACGACGTCGGCACCCTCGATCAGTGCGTCGACCTCGTCGGGGTTGGTGATGTCGGCTAGTTGCACATCGACGCCGAACCGGTCGAGAAACGAGGTCTCGGAACCGTGCATGCCAGACGCCCGAACGGGGACGCCCTGCTCGACGAGCTCGGCGACCACGTTGGTCCCGAGGAACCCGGTGGCGCCGGTGACCACTGCGGTCATGCCGACACCCGCTCGATCCCGAGGTCGCGGCGCACGTCGGCCAACGTCTGGAGGTAGGTCTCGACGTCGACGTAGTTCGCATGCCGTTCAGAGTCGACGTAGTGGTGGCCGCCGGTCAGGTCGGGGCGATGATGCAACTTCTTGTCGGCCATCGATGTCGAGATGCCGGACCCTGGCGACGCCGTGGCGTCGGCGACGATCACCTCGGCCATCTGGTCGAAGTTGGCGTATGCCGCACTGGCGAACTCGATGAACCCGAGGACCGCCAGGTTCGGATGATTGCGGGCGAAGATCCCGAGGTACAGGTCCGGGCGCCCGTTGCGCGTCTCGACGATGCCGTCGGCAAGAAACGGACTGGCGTGTTGATACCCGGTGGCGGTGATCACCAGGTCGATGCGTTCACGCGAGCCGTCGACGAAGACCACATCGTCTCCGTCGAAGCGATCGACGTCCGGCTTGGCGATCGCATCACCATGTGCGAGGTAGTGCAGGATCTGGGTGTTCATGATCGGGTGCGACTCAAGGACCTTGTGATCCGGCTTCGGTAGCCCGTACTTGCGCAGATCGCCGTTGACCATTCGCAACAACCCACTGAACATCGTCTGCTGAACCCGGTGCGGGAGCTTCGGTCCCGACGTGGCGAACACATCGGTCGGCTGCCCGAAGAGATGCTTGGGCACGAAGTGATAGCCACGCCGCGTGCTGAAGAACGTCTGATCGGCACTGAAGGCCGCGTCACAGGCGATGTCGACACCGGAGTTTCCCGCGCCGACAACCAGTACTCGCTTGCCGTGGAATTCTGACGGATCGCGATAGGTGACCGAGTGGCGAACCTCGCCGGTGAACTCGCCCGGCCAGGTCACGATATTCGGCACCCACGTCACGCCGTTGGCGCAGACGAGGTATCTCGCCTCGACCACCGAACCATCACCCAGCTCGAGTTGCCAGCCGACCTCGCTCGGGCGGGCGGCGACCACAGTGGCGCCAAAGCGGATGTGTTGCCGGAGGTCGAAGGCGTCGGCGTAGCTGCGGATGTAATCGAGCAACTGCCGATGATTCGGATAGTCGGGGAAGTGTTCGGGCATCGGAAAGTCGGGAAAGCCCGACAGCGTCCGCGACGAGATGAAGTGCGCCGATTCGTACATGGGCGACCCGGGCGAGTCGATGTCCCAGATTCCGCCAACGTCGGTGTGGCGTTCGAACACGGCGAACGTGGCGTCGGTATCTGCGAGGCGACGGGCGAGCGTGAGACCGGCGGGTCCCGCACCGATGACGGCGACATCCAAGACGGAATCGGCGGGCATGTTGGCTCCTTCGTGAAGAACGTGACTTACCGTCACGTATTGAGACGTGACCATACGTCACGTCTCCGATAGTGTCAAGCAGGTGCCAGAGATCGACGCCCTCGCCAAGCGCCGCGAGCCAGAGCAAGAGCGCAGCCGCGCCGGGGTTGCCTCGATCCTCGACGCCGCTGCGTCGTTGCTCGACGAGCACGGCATCGACCAGATCACGATGACGGCGATCGCAGGCGAAGCCGGTCTGTCGAAGGCCGCGCTCTACCGCTACTTTCCGAACAAGGCCGCAATCATCCGCAGCCTCGCGGAGCGCACGTTCGAGCAGGACGCCCAGCGCGTCCTTGATGGGCTCGACCGCGACGGAGATGGTCGACAGCTCATCGTCGACGGAATGGCCGACTACCTCGACCTCCATCGAACGCAACCGCACCGGGTCCAGCTGCGGGCAGCGATTCGCGCCGACCCCGAGCTCTCTCGGCTCGACGTGGCCGACTCACAACGCAACGCCGAGGTGATCAGCTCAGCGCTGGCCGCTCGAGGCGACGTGGCGGACCCCGAGCTCCTCGCGCTGCGAATCCTGCTGATCCTCGACTCGGCCGATGCCGTCATTCGTCTCGCGCCGATGGTCGATCCCGCGTATGCCGACCGGATCACCGCCGAATTCCTGGCGATGATCGGGGATCGGTTGGACAGCCGCTAGCTGGCGCCAGGCGCTCAGGCGTCGCGATCTAGAACGGCGCCCAGCTGGTTTGTGCTGCCGTCGGGATCGTCCAGCGGTCGTGCGCGCTGACGGTTCGATCCTCGAACTGCTGCAGCGGTGTGGGGTTGTCGCCCATCAACCAGAACACCAAGTTGGTCCGCTTGCCCGAAGTGATCGGTTGCGCTGTGTGCGGCACGTTGCCGCGATGGATCATTGCCGTGCCGATGTCGAAGGTCAGCGCGTGAACCTCGCCTGACGCCGAATCGAAGAAGTCGACCGTCGAGCCGGTGAACGTCTCACCGGGGAGGTTCGCATTGACGTTCAGCGTCACCGTCGAGGCGTCGGTGTGCGGACGGATCGAGGTATCGGTCGTGGGCTGATAGTGGATCGAGAAGCCGAAGGTCTGCGCGTCGTGACCCACGATGTCGTGGAAGAGGAGGCGTGCGATCGGGCGCATGTAGCGATCCATCACCATGCGATAGAAGGTCTGGAACGTCGGTGCGGCGAGTGCACCGTCGGATCGGACGTCGAGCATCGCCCCGCCCCGGTTCAACACGATGCCGTACGGAGGCCGGAGGGGGATTCCTGCATCCCACACCTGTTCGAGGTAGTCGCGGAGCGCAGCGATCCGCTCGGGATCGAAGAACTGGAATGCGTAGACGTCGGGAGCGACCTCGTCGAGGAGCTCCATCACGGAGGATTCGGTGGTTGGGTCCACCCATGCGTTCGTCACGGCGTTACGCAACCGCGGGTCGAGGAGCGACTCGTCGAGGACGACCGGGTCGGTGGCGCGGGTGGCGTCCCAGTCGACCCACGCATCAGCGAGGAGCCGACGATTGGCCGACCAGAACGCATGAACGGACGCATCGCGGCGCAGTGTGGCGTCGCGGCCAGGCGGGTCGAGCGAGCGGGCGAGTTCGAGGGGGCTCGTGGTGTTCTGCATGGGTGTTGGGCTTTCAGCTCGAGTCGGTCAGTTGCTGACCGGGGGGATGATCGAGTCGATGAGGTCGACGAGCGCCGCGGTCTTCTGGCGGTCGAGCGCATCGGGATGCGGGTCGGCGAAGCGGCGGGCATCGTTGTCGAAGTAGCGGCCTGATGCCGCTGCGAATTCCTCCGACGTCGCCGCCCGGGCGAGGATGTCCGCGCCGATGCCGATGTCGTGACCGGCGGTTCCGTACGCCTCCTTCACCATCTTCGTGCCGAGGAAGGAACCGGGGTTGACCGCGACGAACGTCGGCCCGTCGGCGCCGTGCACATCGGCGAGATGGTTGGACCACATCGTGATGGCCAGCTTGCTCTGGGCGTAGGCGGTGCCATCGTCGAGCGCGGCGCGGCCGGTCAGTGCGTCGGGCGCCACCGGAGCCTGCGCAGCCGACGAGACGTTGACGACACGACCCGTGGAACCGAGCAGCGGCAACAGGCGCTGCGTGAGCACATAGGGGGCGACGGTGTTGACCATGAACCGCAGATCGAGGCCATTGGCGGCGATCGCGTTCGGGACGCGAAAGACGCCGGCGTTG
>JBCBSO010000115.1:0-9089 GCA_039819205.1 Actinomycetota bacterium | reverse complement strand
GTTTCGCTGGTATTGGAGCGGAAATCGCAGCGACGCTCCAGTCGGTGGCGTTCGACGAACTCGACGCGCCGATCAAGCGCGTCGCGGCCCCATTTACTCCGGTGCCGTACAGCCCACCACTCGAGCAGTTCGTGCTGCCAGACGCCGACGACGTGGTCAAAGCGGCGGAGGCGTTGCTCGCGTGAGCAACCACATACTGCTCGAGCGCGACGGGCCGGTCGCCACGCTGGTGCTCAATCGTCCCGACAAGCTCAACGCGTTCACCGACGAGATGCTGGTGGCAGCCACCGAGCAGCTTCGCCGGTGCGACGACGACCCCGACGTGCGGGTCGTCGTGATTCGTGGGGAGGGCGAGCGCGCGTTCTGAACGGGGGCCGACCTTGCAGAACTCGCCGAGCGCGGTCCGTTCGAGATCCGCGAGAGCAACCGCTTGTGGATCGACCTGTTCCACGCGATCGAGTCGATTCGCCAGCCCGTCGTCGCGTCGGTCCACGGCCACTGCATCGCCGGAGGAACCGAGCTGACACTCTGCTGCGACCTCGTCGTCGCCAGCGACGACGCCAGCTTCGGCCTGGTCGAAGCCCGTGTCGGCGTGCTGCCGGGCGCGGGAGCATCGATACGCATCACTCGGTGGGTTGGTCGACCGATCGCCAAAGAGATCCTGATGCTCGGCGACCCGTGGCCTGCGGCGGAGGCCTACCGAGTTGGACTGGTGAATCGGATCGTGCCGCGAGCCCAGCTGCGCCAGGCAACCAGAGAGCTCGTGCAGCAGCTGGCCGCCCGAAGCCCACTTGCCCTGGCGGCAGCCAAACGGGCGGTGAACATCGGCAGCGAGATGGACCTCGACCGCGGCATCGAGTACGTGCTGGCCGAGTTCGCGTTGCTCTTCGCGGGTGGCGATCAGAAAGAGGGCATGCGCGCCTTCCTCGACAAGCGGCAGCCCGACTTCCCCGGACGATGAGCGACATCATCGTCCCCAAGGTTGGCCTCACGATCGAGGAGGTCGAGGTTGTCGAGTGGCTGGTCGATGTTGGCGACACCGTTGACGCTGGCCAACCGATCGCCACCGTCAATGCCGACAAGACCGAGGTGGAGATCGAGGCCCCCACGACGGGCACGATCGGCTCGATCGAGGCCGATACCGGTGCCGTCGTGCCGGTCGGCGGGCTGCTCGGCCGCCTGGGCTCTCCCGACGGTGCTCAGCCCGAAGGCGTCGGTGAAACAGAGCAGTCGGCTGCCGCCTCACCTGCGCCACCACAAGCCACCGAAGAGGTCCGTGCCGTCGCATCGTCCCCGGCACCGCTTCCCGTACCGCAGCCGGCACGCACAGAAGATCACGTCGCACGTATTCGCGTGTCACCGTGGGCCCGAACGCTCGCGACACGGCACCAGGTTCCGCTCGCCACGCTGACCGGCAGCGGCCCCTCCGGTCGGATCGTCGGACGCGACGTACTCGGCGCGGCACGAGATGGGGTGCCGAGCACGCGTCCTCGCCACGCCGCTGCGGAACTGATTGCCCTGCGCGCCGAGGTCGACGTCGCCGAGGCGCTCGGTGTGATCTCGTACGCGCAACGCTTTGGGATTGCAACATCGATCGGCGATCTCGTCGCACGCGCCACGTTCGACGCGCTGGCCCAACACCAGCTCGTTGCCGAACCCGTCCGCGCGTTCGCACTGACGCATTCTGCGACGCTCGAGCCGGCCCGCCGAGTCGCCCCCACCGATCTCGCCGAACTCGCTTCGATCGTGCGGGCGCGGGAGACGGGCGGGCTGGTCGCGGCCGGCGAGTGCCAGGTCATGATGATCGATCTCAGCGACTCAGGCGTGGAACTCGTGTCGGCAGTGGTGCCTGCCGGCACTTCGATGACACTCGCCATTGGACCGATCGAGTGGTCCGCACGCCTCCGTCATGGTGCCACCGTCGACCGGCCGCGCATTCGGCTGACGATGACTCTCGACCCTGCCCTCGCTGAAGCCGCAGAAGCCGGAGCCACGCTGAGAACGATTGCGTACCAACTCGCTCGCGCTGGAGATGCTCTGGCTCAACTTCCGATTGCGATGTAACTCTCCGGCTACACCAGCTTTGCCCCTCATCCGGAAGAAGCGCTCTAGGGCTCTGCTCCCGTCTGAGATCGGGTAGCTCAGAGCATCGCCCATGACAGCCGGCCCTCCCTGTCGCTGCGCCCAGCATCGGTCTGAGTGGCCAAAGGACGATGCAGAGTGTTCACACCATCCGCCACCGCGCCCGCCCGATAGCGAGGCCTGTCCGCTGACATAAGCCACTCGCACCCGTCATCCCCGCAGGTCGACGTTCCGGCGCTCTCGAGCAACCCGTGAGGTGCACAAAAGGTGCACAGGACTGGACGGATTGAGACCAACCCCAACGAACCATACGGACAAGCTGGACGCGTTAGACCAGTCCACAGCGTTCTCGACGGACCGCGTCACACCACGTGGACGACGTTGGACGAACTTAAACCCCCCTTCTCCTTCGGGAGAGTGTGGGTTCAAGTCCCACCCCGGGCACCCAGCTACCAGGTACTTCGCGTCCCATCGTCGGCGTGCGGTTCGCAAGCAATCGGAACTCGGGTGCACAAGAGGTGCACAAAGCGTCCCAGATCAAATCGCCACCCGCACCCGATGAACGACCGCCACAAGTGCTGTGCGATCGCCATCGAACAGCGCCAGCACCACCTGAAATCGGACCGCCCCGCGGCGGCGGACGCCCAACAGTCATCGCAGCGCGTTGTCGAGCGCCCCCGCTGCGCGCGATTGCCGGTTCCCGCGCTGGTCATGGACATGCCGGGGGGCGCGATTATGTGTGGGTCTGGATCTTGATTCGCGGCCGAGGGGTCAGGCGTCTCGCCAGCGAGTGATGCGTTGTGGGCTGGAGCGTGGGATGCGTTCGATCTCGCAGCGGGCTTCCATGTCGGTCTTGGTGTAGCGGACGTAGTTGGTGAGCCGGCCCTTGGGGAAGAGTTCGTGGTTGCCGTATCTGTCTTGGGCTTCGTCGACGACGGTCTGGAGTCGGATGGTGCCGTCGTCGTCTGCGTGGTCGTCGATCATCTCGAAGATGAGTTCTCGGACGGCTTCGTATTGGTCTTGGTCCATGGTCCATCCGTCGAGGCCGCCGGGCCGGGTGGCGTTGAAGATCTCGACGCGGCCTTTGTCGGCGCGTGCTTCGGCATCCGCGTCCCAGGCGCTGTCGGGGACGGGTCCGGCGTGTTCGTCTCGTTCGATGTCGGCCACGGGTGTCGATCCTGTCAGTCGATGGCGACGCGTTGCGCGAGCGCTCGGAAGCACATAGTGAAGGTGATCGCACCGAAGATGGCGATCGCGATCGCTGCTTGGGCGAGTTCGGTGCCGTCCCATCCGCTGGTTTGCAGGGAGCGGAGCCCGTCGAGGACGTAGGTGACGGGGTTGTAGCGCGCAACGTTCTGCAGCCAGGACGACAGGGCGTCGAGGGGCAGGAAGGTGCTGGTGAGGAACGCGAACGGGAAAGAAGATGAGGAACGTCGAGTTGACCGCAGCAGGGTTGCCGGTCTTGAGCGCGACGAAGTAGGGGAAGCCGGTGAACGCGAGTCCCCAGGCGGCGGCGATCGCGATGAAGGTGAGGAATCCTGCGATGCCGGTGGTGAACCCGACGCCGAGGATGAATCCCATCACGACGACGAGGGTGGCGAGCACGACGACGAGCACGACGTCGGCGGCCATCATCCCGAGGAGCAAGGCGGCGCGGCGGATGGGCGTGACGAGCATCTTGTCGAGGTAGCCGGATTGGATGTCGGTGACGACGGTGTTGGCTCGCGAGACACCGGAGACGGCGAAGATGATGGCGGTGGCGATCTGGAAGCTCTTGAAGTCGACTCCTGACGGTGCGATGTCTTGGAGGGTGCCGATGTTGATCACGTACCAGAAGATGGGGATGATCAGCGACGGCATGATCGCTTCGGGTTCTCTCGGGATCGACCGCAGGGCTCGGCCGGCGACGGTGGTGAAGTCGCGGACGAATCCGCTCGGTTCGGCGAGACTCACGAGTCTTCTCCTGATGCGGTGGGAGTGGTGCCGAGGCGGTTGCCGGTGACCTCGAGGAACACGTCGTCGAGCGACGGGCCCCGCACCGCGAACGATGCGGCCTGACGGTTCTGGTTCGCAAGGCGGCTGAGGATGGTGGTGATGACGGCGGTGCTCGAGGTGGTCGTGATCGTGATCTGATCGCCGTCGACCGTCGTGTTCTCGACGTGGTCGAGTTGGTTGATGTGGTCGACGTCGTCGGGGGCGTGGTCGGGGAGGTCGATGGTGACGGTGTCGGCGCCGACTCGTCGTTTCAGGTCGTCGGGTGTGCCCTCGATTGCGAGTCGCCCTTTGGTGATGATGCCGATGCGGTCGGCGAGCTGGTCGGCTTCTTCGAGGTATTGGGTGGTGAGGAAGATGGTGACGCCGAGTTCGGTGTTGAGTCGGCGCACTTCGTGCCAGACGCGTTGGCGGCTGTCGGGGTCGAGGCCGGTGGTCGGTTCGTCGAGGAACACGATCTCGGGTTCGTGCACGAGGGCGGTGGCGAGGTCGAGGCGGCGTTTCATTCCACCGGAGTAGGTGGCGACCATGTCGTCGATCGCGTCGCCGATCCCGACGAAATCGACGACCTCGTCGATGCGACGGGTGAGGGTGTCCCCACGTAAGCCGTACATCTTGGCTTGGAGTTCCATCGTCTCACGGCCGGTCTGGCGAGCCGAGAGCCCGGCTTCTTGGAGGGCGACACCGATCCGCAGGCGCACATCGTGCGGGTGGGTGGCGACGTCGTGACCCGCGACGGTTGCGGTTCCTTCGGTCGGGGCGAGAAGGGTGCAGAGCATGCGGACGGTGGTGCTCTTGCCCGCGCCGTTGGGTCCGAGGAACCCGTAGATCTCCCCGGGCGCGATGTCGAGGTCGATGCCGTCGACGGCTCGATGCTCGCCGAAGGCCCGGGCGAGGCTGCGGGTCGTGATGGCACCGGTGGTGGTCATGGGGTCTCCGGGTGGTGGGCGGCGAGGAGGTGCTGGCCGGTGAGCGAGTCGGGGGCGGTGGCGATGTCGGCGGGTGGGCCTTGGTAGACGACGTTGCCGCCCTCGTTGCCGGCGCCGGGGCCGAGGTCGATGATGTGATCGGCGCGGGCGATGACGTCGAGGTCGTGTTCGACGACGATCACGCTGGCGCCGTCGTCGACGATGCGGTCCAGGAGATCGATGAGGTGGGCGGTGTCGGCGAGGTGGAGGCCGCTGGTGGGTTCGTCGAGGACGTAGACCCCAGCGTCGCTGGCGAGTTCGATCGCCAACCGCAACCGTTGCCGCTCACCACCCGACAGGGTGGAGAGGGCTTGGCCGAGCGCGACGTATCCGATGCCGACATCGACGAGGGAATCGAGCATTGGGCGGATCTTGTCCTCGTCGGCGAAGAACCCTGCGGCGTCGACGATCGACATCTCCAACACGTCGGCGATCGACGCGTCGTCAAGGGTGAGTTCGAGGACGTCGTCGTGATAGCGGCGCCCATTGCAGACGTCGCACGGTGATGCGATTGAACCGAGATGGGCGAGGTCGGTGTACACGACGCCGAGGCCGTTGCAGTTCGCACACGCGCCGTCGGAGTTGAAGCTGAACATGCCCGGCTTCACGTCGTTGGCCTTGGCGAACAGGGACCGAATGTCGTCGAACACCCCGGTGTAGGTGGCCGGTGTGGAGCGCTGCGAGCCCTTGATCGGTGACTGGTCGACGAACACGACGTCATCGCGGGCCGGGAGTGCGTCGATGAGAGTGCTCTTGCCCGACCCGGCGACACCGGTGACCGAGACGAGCACACCGAGGGGGACGTCGACCGAGATGTCGTCGAGGTTGTTCGCCGTGACGTGCTCGATGCTGATCACTCCGGTCGATGTGCGGGGGCTGGTCTTGATCGACTGCCGCTGGTCGAGGTGACGACCCGTCGGTGTCTTCGATCTCTTCAGGCGGGCGACGGTGCCCTCGAAGCACACCTCACCGCCAGCGGTGCCGGCGCCGGGGCCGAGGTCGATGACGTGATCCGCGGCAGCGATCACGTCGGGGTCGTGCTCGACGACGAGCACAGTGTTGCCCTTGTCGCGGAGCCGTTCGAGGAGCCCGATCATTCGCGCCGTGTCGTGCGCGTGGAGGCCGGTAGTGGGCTCGTCGAACACGTAGGTGAGATCGACCAATGCGGAGTCGAGGTGGCGGACCATCTTCACTCGTTGCGCCTCACCGCCCGAAAGCGTCCCGGCTTGGCGGTCGAGGCTGAGATAGCCGAGACCGATCTCCACCAGGTTGTTCAACATCGACGACGACGACCCGACCAGCGGCGCGACCTCGGGGAGATCGAGCGACTCGACCCACCTGGCGAGCTGGTCGATCTGCATCGTGGCGCACTCAGCGATCGTCGTGCCGTCGATCGCACACGCCCGCCCGGCCGGCCCGAGGCGCGACCCATCACACTCCGGGCAGACACCGAACGTCGCGGCGGCCTCAACGGCGCGTCGCACGTGGGGTTTGAGGGACTCGATGTCCTTGTCCAGATAGAGGCGCTGGATCTTGTCCAGCACGCCTTCGTAGGCGAGGTTGTAGCTGCCGGTCTTCACCTTCGGGCCCTCACCCCGCAACAGCTGCTCCAGGTCCGCGGTCGACCACTTCGACAGGGGTGTGTCGTTGTCGAAGAACCCGGACTCGGCGTACACCTTCCAGAACAGCGAGTCGACCGCAAAGTTCGGAAACACCAGCGCCCCGTCGTTCAACGACACGCTGCGATCCAGCACATAGTCGAGGTCGATCGTCGACACCCGACCGACCCCTTCACAGGTCGGGCACATGCCGGCGGGATCGTTGAACGACAACACACTCGGCCCCGCCACGGCTGGTTGGCCGACACGGGCGAACAAGATCCGCAGCATCGTCCACGTGTCGGTCGCAGTGCCGACCGTGGAGCGCAGGTTGGCGCCCATCGGTTCCTGATCGACCACGATCGCCGCAGACAGATTCGACAGCGAATCGACGCCGGGACGCGGAAGCGCAGGCATCAACGACTGCAAGAACGCGTTGTAGGTCTCGTTGATCAACCGCTGCGACTCCGCCGCGATCGTGTCGAACACCAACGACGACTTCCCCGACCCCGACACACCGGTGAACACCACCAACTTGTGCTTCGGGACATCGACATCGACGCAGCGCAGATTGTTCTGCCTCGCGCCACGAACCTCGATCGCTGAGACGGTCTTTGTTGCCATCAGGCGCGAGGTGCGTCGACGCGGCCGGACTCGACATAGGTCTTCAACTGCTCGAGGTCCTTCACGTGCAGCTTGCGCGCCCACCGCGACATCACCGCCTGCACCAAATGACGCAGCCCGAACGGCAACGGCACCTCGGCCTCGAAATCCAACGCCGCCCGCGTCCGGCCATCACCGAGTGGTGTTGCGACGAAATCGACCCGCGGCGTGATGGTCGTGCCGAACGGGCCCTTGTTCTCCAACCGGTTCGTCACCCGCAACCCGTCGACGTCGACGATGCGCTGCCGGCCCTGCACCGCGCCCGTCTTGTTGCGGAACACGATCTCCGAACCCGGCGAGCGGCCGTCGCCCTCCACGCCGCACACGAAACCGGTTGCCTCAGGCCACGCCGACCAACCCATCACGTGCTCCTGATCGAGCTGCGCCTCGAACACCCGCTCGGGCGGCGCATCGATCTCGATCGTTTCTGTCCACTTCATCACCGCTCTGCCAACCTCTTTCCACGCACCCGCTATGCTTTGGACATCGAATGATTCGATTGTCAAGATAAACGGGAGTCGGGATGGAAAGCAACGGCAGCGACCTTTTTGTCGAGATTCGAGCGCTCGGCGCCGCGATGGACGCGTTCGAACGAGCCGCCAGCCGAGCCCTCGACATCAACCGCTCCGACCTCCACGCCCTCAACGCGCTCGAACACGGACCACTCAGTCACGGCGACCTCGCCGAACGCCTCGGGCTCACCTCCGGCACCGTCACCACACTCGTCGACCGACTCGAGACAGCCGGCTACGTCAAACGACAACCCGACCCCAACGACCGCCGCCGCAGCGAAGTCGCACTCACCCCCGCCACCTACCGAGCCTTCGCCCGCGTCTACCGCCCCTGCGGCCAAGCCGTGGAACAGGCACTCCGCGACCTCGACGAACCAGCGCAGCGCGCCGCAGTCGGAGCGCTCCAACGCGCCTCACGCGCCATCCACGACACAGCCGACGATCTCGCCGACTGACTGCCACCGGCGCGGCGGGCACTCATCGTCACGGCCACGATCTGCGCCACGGGGCCCGCCCTGTATCGCCACAGACACATGGGCGTCCGCCACCGCTCTACATCGGCACCGATGCGCTCGCCCAGAAGCGCGAGAGTGTGCGGTGCCGAAGGTGACCGGCCCACATGCACGAGACTCCCGACGATCTCGAACGCCTCCAGGAGGTGCTCGACACAAGCCTGGCCAACAGCGGCACACATATTCGAAGCGCGTTCAGCCAGGACAACCGACCGACAGCGCGTGAGCTGGTCGACTCCCTGCCCGGGCTCTTCGAGATGCACCTCGCGGTCATCGCCGGAGACGGCGCGCCGCTCGTAGCTCCGGTCGATGGATTCCTGCTTCGCGGCTGGATCTGTCTGGGGCTTCCTCCCCAGTCGGTTCGCGCATCTCTCGTTCGACGCGACCCTCGAGTCAGCGCGTCGTACATCGGCACGACGGCCTCGTTCATCGTTCATGGATCCTTTGTGGAGATCGACGACGAGCATCCCGACCTCGACCTCTACAAAGACTCGGCGAGAGCGCTCTACGTGGCCGAGTACGGAAGCTGGTTTGACTCGTACCTGACCCAGAAGTGGGAGACCGAAGGACGCGGCACCGTAGGGGTCATCGAACCACGGAAGCTCTTCGCCAAGCGCGAGTAGGTAGAAGGTGCACCGCCACCGCGACGACCGTGGTCCACCCGCACGGTGCTGACGTGCTGTTCGACGGCACGCATAACGCTCACGGCGTGGCACCGGTCAACCCGCTCGGTAGCGGCACCCCGGCGAGCGCAAGGGTGCC
>JBCBSO010000114.1:0-9127 GCA_039819205.1 Actinomycetota bacterium | reverse complement strand
ATGCACCTCAGGCAGAGTGACCTTTCCCTCGCCATCGCACACCACCACCGACAATCCAGCTACTGACACACCGAGCAACGCAGCGCCACCGCAACACCTGACCCCGTGCTTGCCGCTGGTGACACGATTCTTCCCGACACCCGATTACAACGAGGCGTAGAAGGTGGTCATGTCCTCGGTGAAGAGTCCCGCATCCTCCTGGCTTCCCCCGATGGCCGCGCCGCGTCGTCCGTGTCCTCCAACGATTGCAGTCATGAACACGTCGGTGTCGGTAAGCGCCGGATCCGGCTCGCCGACGATCGGGTCGATCATGCAGCCATCTGAAGTCAAACTTACAGTTGGCGCAGTTGGAGCGACCGCTGCTTCTTCGATCGTGTGAGGATCCTCGGCGCGATCGAAGCTGTGGTGAGCGTGAGCGACGATCCGGATGCTTGCCTGTCCGCCGGTCAGCTGCATGGCGTGCACCTGAGCTTGCACCTGTTGGACCGAGCACCACTCGTCTGACTCGCCGATGATCGCTCGGTAGCGCGTTGAGCCGATGTTCGGTTGAGTGAATTGGTGACCACACCACGGGTAGGCGGCGTATGCAGCCGCAAGGGAGGTCTCGGGGCCTACGATTGGACTTGCGAATTGTCGGCAGGACGCGATCGTGACTGCAGCGCCACCTCTCGAATGGCCCTGCGCAGCGATCCGATTCGCGTCGATCTCCGGTCGGTCGCGCAGGACCGCAAGGGTTGCCAATACGTCAAAGGCGCTGGCTGCGAAGCTGTACGCGGTCTGGTCACCGACTGTTGACTCGACTGACCTCGCGCCAAATGGATCCACGACGCATGCGGCAATGCCGAGTTCGACGAGTCGTTGAGCGTGTCTCTCGTGATTGGGGCCGATGCCGAGACTGCCCGGAACGATGATGACTGCTGGAAGAGGTTCCTTTCGGCGCGGTATGAAGAGCTTCCCGTCAATCTCTACGCGTGCGACCTCGTTCGGTTTGGTTATGGCTTCGAAGTAGTTCGTAGGATTCGCGCTCTCGATCGTGAGGTCTTCGCCTGAAATCCCGGCGTAGACAATGTCCTCATCCCGATATCGGCTCCGTCGCTCCTTCATCTTCTGCCTCCGCTCGATCGCATCTCGACGCGTGGCGCTGCCGAGGTGACGACTGGACACGGTCGATTTTGCTCACACTCGTGCAACATTGTGTTTCAACGTAGCACCGACCAACGTGGAGGAGTCACGAGCCGTCGCGTCTGCGGGACTGGCTGAGTTGAGGTCGCCGACTCACATGCCGACAGCTGTGCGCCCGGAACACGGCGTTACAGTGCGACACTCCAGTGCAGAATGAAGCCGAGAGATGAGGACATGAGCATGGCCGACACTGGCGATTCATGGGGCATTGCGCCGCTGGGGTGCAATGCCGAGTTAGGGAGGCTGCGCCAGCGGACCACGCGCGGCGACCTCCTTTCCATTTGAGGGTCGCGGTGTAGCTCACATGGTGCGCCCGAACATCATCATTCTTTACGCCGATGATCTCGGCTTCGGCGACGTTGGCTGCTACGGCGGCAGTGGCATATCGACCCCAAACGTCGACCGTCTCGCAGCCGAGGGGGTTCGGTTCACGAGCGGCTACGCCGCGTCCGCTACCTGCACTCCGTCGCGTTACAGCCTGCTGACGGGCGCGTATCCGTTCCGCAACCCCAGGGCGGCGATCCTCCCTGCCGACGCGCCGTTGATTATCCCGCCGGGATCGCCGACGCTTCCTGCGATGCTCCGCAGCGCCGGATACAAAACCAGCGTCGTGGGCAAGTGGCACCTCGGACTCGGGGACGGCAAGATCGATTGGAATGCAGACCTCGCGCTTGCACCCATCGACGTGGGATTCGACGAGTCCTACATTCTCCCGGGGACCAACGACCGCGTGCCGTGTGTCTACGTCGACGGGCGACGGGTTGACGGGCTCGACCCTGCCGATCCACTTGAGGTCACCTACCAAGAGGACCAGGCCTTCACGGACGAACCAACAGGTCGCGACGACCCGCACCTGCTGACCATGCGCTATAGCCATGGTCATGACGGCACGATCGTCAACGGTGTGAGCCGTATCGGCTGGATGCGTGGTGGGCACAGTGCTCGGTGGAGCGACGTCGACATGGCGGACGTTCTCCTTGCGCGAGCAACGTCGTTCATACACCGCAACCGGGACAGACCGTTCTTTCTTCTCTATGCGTTCCACCAGCCTCACGTTCCGAGGCTTCCTCATCCACGATTTGCCGGAACCACGGGGCTTGGGTCCCGCGGTGACGTGATTGCCGAGATGGATTGGTGTGTTGGGCAGATCACCGACACGCTTGACCGCGCCGGCCTGGCGGGCACATCGATTGTTGTCTTCTCATCTGACAACGGCCCGGTGCTCGACGACGGGTACGTCGATATGGCTGCCGAGCTCAGCGGTGACCACCGCCCGGCCGGGCCGCTTCGGGGCGGCAAGTACAGCCGCCTTGAAGGCGGCGCACGGGTGCCGTTCATCCTTCGATGGCCTGACAGAGTCGCACCCGGCGAAAGTGAGGCGATCGTCGCCCAGCAGGACTTCTTTGCATCCTTCGCTGCGCTCGTGGGACAGCCACTGTCCGAGCAAGCGGCTCCCGATAGCGAGAACGTCCTTGATGCGTTGCTCGGCAGCGGCGACGGACGCGAGGAACTAGTAACCGAGAGCCTTGATGGTCGAACGGTGCTGCGGCAGGGAGAGTGGGCGTACTTGCCGGCGGTCGATGGACGACGGTACAGCTCGACAACCGGCGTCGACCTCGGTCACAGTCGATGGCCTCAGCTGTTCAATCTCGGAGATGACGTCGGGCAACTCGTCGATCGCGCCCACGAGCAGCCCCGTCGTGTTGCCGCGATGCAGCGTCGTCTCGACGAGATCCATGCCGGGCAGCGCACCCGTCGCGCCATCGGGGACGCTAGCGAGAGCGCAGGGCTCTGACGCCGGACGGGCTGGTTCGAACTGGGCGGTCAGCGCTCCGCATCTGTCGTTTGGACTTCACCGACGCTGATGACCGTTCGTGAGCGTAGGTCTGTGGCCGACGCACCGATGGACACCGCGTATTGGCCCGATGGCAAGCGCCATGATCCTCGCTTCGTGTCCCAGACCTCAAAGGACCGTCGCGCCAGTTCCACGGTGGCGACTTTGGTTTCGCCTGGATCGAGACGGATCTTGGCGAATCCTGCGAGGACTTTGTCGGGTCGGTCTGCCTGGCGTTCAGCGGGCCCGACGTACGCTTGAACGACCTCGCTTCCGCGGCGGTGACCTGTGTTGGTCACTGGGACCCGCACCAGCCATTGGTCGGGCTGCCGATCGACTGAGGCATCTCCCCATTGGAAGGTCGTGTAGGAGCCTCCGTGGCCAAACGGAATCAATGGTTCGATTTCGTGGCGGTCGAAGTGGCGGAAGCCGACGAAGACCCCTTCGTCGTAGGTGACGCTGGTCCCATCGCCTGGGAAGTTGTCATTGGCGGGTGTCTCCTCGATGCGGCGCGCCCAGGTGGTCGGCATCCGACCCTCGGGATCGCATTGTCCGGTGAGTATGTCGGTGACGGCTCGGTCGCCTTCTTGACCTGGGTACCACGCGAGCAGTAGGGCGCGCACGTCGTCGATCCACGGGAGCTCGACAGGTGCGCCACAGTTGAGTAGCACGGCGGTGTTGGGCTGTGCGGCGAGAACGCGTCTAACGAGATCGGATTGGCGTGCCGGGAGCGCTAGTTCGGGCCGGTCGACAGCCTCAGACTCCCATTGCGGGGTTGAACCGACTGCGACGACGGCGAGGTCGGCTATGGCGGCTAGTTCTTCAGCGCGTTGGCAGATGTCGTCGAAGTCGTCGGTGAGTTCATCCATGCGGAAGTCGATTCCAGCACCGGGGAACTTGCCGAGATCGCAGACGGCTTCGACAGTGAACACGTACGTGCGTCCACCCTCGAGGGTGACCGTCGTGGCCGCTGCGCTGGCCATGTCGACCTTTAGGTCGTTTCCTAGGCTGGTCGCGATCTTGGTGTCGTTGAGATAGACGGTGACGACATCAGGCGCGAGAGCGCACACTCTGTAGTCGCCAGGGCGCGGCGGGCGTATGGTCACTTGTTGCCGGACCGTCACTGCGGTACGTCCGCGCAGAAAGTCGGCGGTCGTCCACAAGTGGCGTACTCTCGTTCCGGCTGACGACATCAGCGGCGGCCCTTGACAGCTCCAGCCGTCGAATACTTCGACTAGCGCAGGAGGGTCGCCGATGAGCCACTCGTCGTCAAGCGCGTGGGGCACTCGGCTGCGCTCCGGACCGCCTACGAATCCGATGCATCCGTCGCCCAACCGGCTCCGGAGCTGACCGAGTAGGTCGGGTTGGCGCAGCGGCCGAAGACTCGCAGAGCCTCCGCCGAGGATCGTGAAGTCTTCCCAAGCTGGTCCGATCAACGCGACCGACGTGTCGGGAGCGATCGGCAACGTTTGGTTCTCGTTCTTCACCAGCACACACGCGCCGAGAGCCGCTCTGTAGGCCACATCGGTGTCCTCGGATCGGCTGTGTTCGACCTCGCTATGGCTTGTGGCCGAGTCGAGACGTCCGCGCCAGTCAAGGAACTCGAGGACTCTGAGCACTTTGTCGTCGATGGCAGCCTCTGACACCGCCCCGGCGCGAACCGAATCGGCCAGCTTCCCGGCGCCCCAGCACAGCCCGGGTCCTGGCATTTCGAGATCAAGCCCATTCAAGGCAGGGCCGAGGGTGTCTTTCATCGCAAACCAATCGCTGACGACGATTCCCTCGAACCCCCACTCGTCGCGAAGAACGCCGTCCAGCAACTCGCTGTGGGCGCATGCGTGTGTGCCGTTGACGTAGTTGTACGCGGCCATCACTGCACGCACGCCGGCCTCGCGCACAGCGCTTTCGAACGGAGGTAGATACACCTCTCGTAGTGCGCGTTCGTCGACTCGCACGTCGATCGTCATGCGATTCGTCTCCTGGTCATTCGCGACGAAGTGCTTGATACACGCGCCTACGCCCATCGCCTGAACCCCCGTGATGAACGCAACGGCGAGCCGAGAACTCAGCACCGGCTCCTCCGAGTACGACTCAAAGTGACGGCCCGCAAGCGGCGATCGATGGAGATTCGTCGTCGGCGCGAGCAGCAGATCGACACTTCGATCGACGCACTCACGCGCGAGCACTTCGCCGACCTCTTCCACGGCTTCCGGATCCCACGTTGCTGCCAACGCGGACGGGCCAGGCATCACGAGCCCGACGCCGTTGCCCCGCCCCCGAACGCCGACCGGGCCATCGCTCGTTGTCCACTCGGGAATCCCGAGCCGCTCGCAGCCGTTCACGGTCCAGGAGTCCTTCCCAACGACCAGTTCACACTTCTCGTCGAGGGTCAATTCGCCAAGTCGTTCCTGTTTGTCCACAGCCACCTCATCGTCCCCGCTGGCGATCACTCGCTGGAATCGGGGCAGAACCCAGCAAGTAACAGTATGTTACACTCTGTCGTGTGCGGCAGTGCTCCGTGAGAGAGACCAGTGTGAAGTTGGAGTCGCGAGTCGCGGTGGACGGATCGGAGGTCCAAAGCCGTGTCGGCAGTCGAGTGCGGGTGCCAGCGGCGAACTGCAGGGCATTGCTGTGACCGACGGGATCCACGGGGTGTCGGGGGACAGAGGCCTGCCGCCCACGCGTGCGACTGAGAGACGAGCACTCGTCCGGGGATTCATCACCGACGCAGCGATCCGCCATGTAGGCGAGCAGTACGTCGAGCTCGATGTGACCGCCGCCTCGGACAGCAGCCGGACGGCGTGGGGGAACCGAGACGGGTTCACGCTCGAACCGAGCGACGGCACGCTACGGATCGACGTGGTTGCCGACGATGTTTTTCGAGTCCGCTACTCGCCAGCCCCCGTCTCGACCAACACCTCTCGAATGATTGTCGGTGCGTTGCCGGCGCCTACCGCGCCGATTGATGTGGAGGAGTCGAGTGAGACGATCTCGCTGACCACCGCACGTGCAGTGATGCGTGTTCGGCGGTCCGACTGCACCCTGACAGTGCGCACACACGACGGGATCGATCGATGTCGGATCGGCGGCACCGAGCGGAACCTGTTCTTCGAGTGGGACTCACTGTCGACCGGTGTCTCGACGACCATCGAGGGACGTCCCGTCGCAACCGAAACCTACGCGCTCCGTCCTGGAGAGGCGGTCTTCGGGCTCGGCGAGCAGTTCGGACGCCTCGAGAAGTCCGGCCAGACCATCGACCTCGACATGACCGACGCGATGGGCACGACGAGCCCGCGCGCATACAAGAACATCCCCTTCTTCTGGACCTCGCACGGCTACGGCGTGTTCTGGCATACGACGGCGCGAGCGACTGTCTGGGTCGGGAGTCGTAGCGCTACAGACATTCAGGTGGCGATCGACGCCGACCACATCGATTACTACCTGTTTGTGGGCGATCCGAAGACCATTCTCGACCGCTATACCACTCTTACCGGCAAGTCGAGTGTTCCTCCGCGGTGGTCATTTGGGTGGTGGCAGTCGAAGATCAGCTACACCTCAGCCACTGAGGCATTGGACGTGGCTCGACGCTATCGAAGCAATCAGCTGCCAATCGATGTGCTGCACCTCGACACTCATTGGTTCAGCGAGGACTGGCGATGCAACCTGGAGTTCGACGCCGAGCGGTTTCCTGACCCGGCGGCCTTCTTCGCTGAGATGCGGGAGCTGGGCGTGAGAGTCTCACTCTGGCAGCTTCCCTACATCCCGGAGGGATCGAGGCTTTTCGACGAGCTCGACGCTGTGGGCGGGTTCGTCGCAGATGCTGACGGCGATCTCTACGACGTCGGTATCTGCCTGACTCCAGGATTCGAGGGACGGGTCGGGTGCATCGACTTCACGAACCCGGCTGGCGTTGCCGTCTATCAGCGGCACCTGCGTCGGCTGTTCGAACTAGGAGCCGCCGCGATCAAGGCCGACTTCGGCGAGCAGGCGCCCATCGACGGCATCTACCACGACGGAACTCCCGGCCGTGATGCGCACAACTTGTACCCGCTCCTCTACAACCAGGCGGTTGCCGAGGTCACGGAGCAGTCAACTGACGATTGGATCATCTGGGCCCGTTCGGCCTGGGCTGGAAGCCAGCGCTACCCGGTGCATTGGGGTGGTGACTCGTCGGCCAACTGGGGAAACTTGGCTTCGCAGTTCGCAGCGGGGCTCTCGCTGGGCGCGTCGGGTTTCACGTTCTGGAGCCAGGACATCGGAGGATTCCTAGCGCCCGCGCCGGTCGGCGGGGACCTGCTCGTGCGCTGGGTGCAGGCGGGTTTGCTCGTGTCACACGCTCGGATCCACGGTGTCGGACCCCGAGAGCTCGACACACTTCCAGGGGATGTGCTCGCAGCGATCCGACCCATCCTCGGGCTGCGGTATCAATTGCTGCCGTACCTTACGGGCGAAGCGATACGCGCCGCCGCGGCAGGTCTGCCGATGGCGCGCCCGCTCGTGATCGAGTTCCCAAACGATCCGACAACGTTCCATATCGATGACCAGTGGCTATGTGGGGAGCACCTGCTCGTCGCTCCGCAATTCGACCGCTCCGGACGTCGACGCGTCTATCTGCCGGAGGGATACTGGCTGGACTGGTGGAGCGACGAGGTCACCCAGGGGAACCGCTGGGTCACGGTCGATAGCCAGCTTCAGCACATCCCGCTCTGGGTCCGTGACGGTGGTGTGATCCCGCTCGGGCCGGCGATGAACCATGTCGACGAGCACCCGGTCGACCATCTCGTACTGCGCGGGCTAGCCCCAGCGGACGGCCGCGAGACCGCGGGGCTCATCGGACTCGCCGACCACAACTTGAGCTGGACATGGAGCACTGAGCTCGACGTCGAACGGACCGACCTGCGTGTCGCGCGACGGCTCCGGACATGGCGCAACGTCGGTGCTTGACTACCGCCGGCACGTCGCGGTCGCCCGCTGCGGCATTCGGGAGGGAGCGGAACCCGATTGACCATGACGTAACACTCTGTTACAGTCAGTCGGCGCGTACGTTCGAGAAAGGAAGTCCACATGGAGAGCGATCGCCGAATCGGGAGCCTCACTCGTTTGCTCGCAACAGGCGTCGCGCTCGCCTGCATCGCAGCGGCCTGTGTGGACGAAGACTCCCAGGATGGGAGCTCAGCGCCCACCTCTAGTGGCCAAGCCGAGGAACCGGCAGCCACTGACGACGCCAGCGCACCGACAACCACTGACGACGCCAGCGACACAACCGACCAAGGCGACGAGCCGGACACCACTAACGACGTCAGCGAGACGACCGCCCCGGCATCGCCCCCGAGTAGCGACGCACCGCTCACAGCATCCGACATCGGCGTGACGGCATCGACGATCACGATCGGCATCCCAGCTCTGGACGTCGAACAGCTTCGCGAGTTCGGGATTCTCACCGATGCCGAGGAGTTCGATGACATAGCGGCGTGGGAGTCCGCTGTTGCAAATGTGAACGAGCGCGGAGGGATCAACGGCAGAACGCTCGAGGCGGTGTACGCAACGTTTCTGCCACTGGGCCAGGCGCAATCGGACGCAGCGTGTGTCGAGCTTGTTGAAGACAACGAGATCTTCGCCGCTGTTGGTTCCCTGATCGTGCCGGAAGGCGTGCTGTGCTACGCCGAACTCAACGGCACGCCATTTGTTGGTGCGGTCGGAACAATCCCGACCGAGATCCTCGAACGCAGCTCCGAACCAGTTCTGGCCACGAGTTCGACGACGGAGAGCCTCCAACGGGCGATGATCCAGTTCGCCGAGAGCGAAGGAGTGCTTGAGCGCCCGATCGCGGTCCACGGCGATGACCAGTCGGCGATCGAAGCGGCGACGCGCGAGCTCGAGAGTCGCGGGGCCAACGTGGTCTCAGTGACCCTCGTCTCCGCCCCTGAGACGGACCAGGCCGCGCGACTCGCGGAGTTCGAGCAGATCTTCGAGAGATGGCGCAGTGACGGCGCTGAGGTCGTCATCAACGTTGGGACCACGCTCGATGTTCTCTCGGCGATGGGCAGACAGGAGTTCTACATCGACGTGTACTCGGCCGACGAGTCCGCCCGTCAGTACCAGCCGACCGAA
>JBCBSO010000113.1:0-9162 GCA_039819205.1 Actinomycetota bacterium | reverse complement strand
GTGCCGATCACGCCGACTCGACCCGTGACGGTGGTCTGCACCAGCGAGGCCGAACCGGGGACGATCACATCGATGACGGGAACGGGCAAGTCATCGCGCAGCTCGTCGAGCCCGGCGGCCGTGGCGGTGTTGCAGGCGACCACGATCGCCTTGGCATCGTGCTCCTTCACCAGGCTCCATGCCAGCTGGCGGGCGTAGCCACGCACATCGTCGAGCGGCTTGGAACCGTACGGGTAACGTCCGGTGTCGCCGACGTATACGAGGTCCTCGCCGGGCAGCAGGTCGATCGTGGCGCGCGCCACGGTGAGCCCACCAAACCCGGAGTCGAACATGCCGATCGGCCGATCCACGGCCGACCAGCCTATGTGCCTGGCAGAGGGCTCAGCTGTCCGCCGAGATGACGGCGTTCATCACCTGCACGTAGCCGTTGACGTCGCCTTGGTCTGCGGCCACGAATCCGGCACCGCCGATCGTCGAGCCGTCGATCGCGTAGGTCACGCCATCGATGGTCAGGGTGGCCTGGGCCGTGATCTGCGCCTCGGTCAATGCCTGACCCTGCAGGATCTGCCGGCTCAGCCACTGGTTGAGCTCGGCCTGGTCGGTCGGAATCTCCTCGGCGGCATCGGCCGCCGCCACGGCGTCATTGTCCGGGGCGAACACCGTGACGGGGGTGTCGGGGTCCTGCAGCACGGCGATCAGGTCCTCCTGGCCACCGCCGTCGAGGAGACCGACGAATGCAGTCGTGTCGCTGCGATCGTTCAGGGTGTCCCACGCCGTGATCAGACCGGCCTCGGTCGTCGTGGTCGACTCCTCGGTGGTCGTCGTCGACTCGACGGTGGTCGTGGTCGCCTCGGTGGTCGTCGTGTCGGGCACCGTGGTCGACGTCGTCGTCGTCGACGTGGTGGTGGTGGTCGTCGCCTCGGTGGTCGTGGTGGTCGGCGGCAGCTCCTGGCTCACGAGTTCGCAGGTCACACGATCACCCGGCAGGAACTGGTGGTTGGGGAACGTGTACGACACCACCTGGTCCACGGTCGGATCCGGCGGATCGACGCTGACGTTCATCGAGATCGTCGAGTTCTGCTCGTCTGGACGACCGAGCACGCAGTCGACCGTGGGGCCCGGTGGCGAGAAGCCAGCGTTCTCAGTTTCGACCATCTCGAAGGTCGACGCCCAAGCTTCGGGATCGGTCACAGAATCGTCCGGGCCCCACGTGAACGTGAGCTCCCCGTTGTCGCCAGTAGAGCCCCCAACCCCTTCGGTGCCGGGTTGCGTCTCGGGCGAGGTCCAGATGTAGGCCGTCGGCGCATCGGCCGGGCCCGTGACCGCAGCGAAGTACCCGCGATCGAGTGCGTTCCCCGCTTGGTCGACGGCGCGAATCACCACACTTGCCGACAGATCGTCGTCGTCGCTGGAGTCGTCCCCGCCACCCCACAGCAGCCACACCAGACCGCCGATCACCAGCGCAGCGACGATGATCACTGCAGCGAGCGGGCCGGCCTTCTTCCACCACGGCTTCTCTTCGTCGTCGCCGTCGATGGCGTACTCCAGACCGTCACCCGGTGGTGGCGGCACCGGCGGCACCGAGGCGCCGGCTGCTGCGCTGGCACCGGCGGCGGCCGCAGCGCCAGCCTCGGTCGCGGGCATCTCCGTCGTTGGCGGCGGTGGTGGGGGCGTCGGCGTCGACCCGGTGGACGGATCGGGGCCCGGCGTACTCGGCAGCGGTTCGGTCGGCTCCGTGGGATCGGCCATCGAACCAGCATCGCATGGGGCGGTCCTCGAAACGCGGAACCTCGCCGGTCTTGATTCGTGGTTGAACCCGCGACCACGCACCGTGACCGAATTCGATCTGTCAGGCTGGCTGAGTGAGCACCCCACAGATCCTCCTCGAACGCCGCGGGCGCGTCGCGCTCGTCACGCTCAACCGTCCGGACGCGCTCAACGCGCTGAGTACGAGCCTGCTCGCTGAGCTGCTCGAGGTGACCGAGCCGCTCGACACCGACCCCGACGTCGGATGCATCGTCGTCACGGGTGCTGGCCGAGCCTTCGCCGCTGGGGCCGACGTTGCCGAAATGTCAACCAAGTCGTACGCCGAGGTGGCCCACGCCGATCTCTTTGCGGCGTGGGACCGATTCGCTGCACTCCGCACCCCGAAGATCGCCGCCGTCAACGGATTCGCGCTCGGTGGTGGCTGCGAACTGGCGATGATGTGCGACACGATCTACGCCGCCGAATCGGCTCGGTTCGGTCAGCCCGAGATCACCCTCGGGATCATCCCCGGAATGGGTGGATCACAACGACTGACCCGACTCATCGGGAAATCGAAGGCGATGGACCTCATCCTCACCGGGCGGATGATCGACGCGGCCGAGGCCGAGCGCTGCGGGCTCGTTGCTCGGGTGTTCCCGAACGACGAGCTCCTCGACGCGACGATCGATGTGGCGATGACCATCGCCGAGTTCGGCAAGTTGGCCACCATGGCGGCGCGCGAGGCAGTCGACCGGGCGCTCGAGCTGCCGCTGAGCGAAGGCGTGCGATTCGAACGGCGGACGTTTCACGCTCTCTTCGCCACCGACGACCAGCCGGAGGGCATGGCGGCGTTTCTCGAGAAGCGTGATCCCGAGTTCCGCCACCGCTGAATCAGGCGCAGGGCGGACCACCCAAGTGCTCCAACAACGATGAGCACGCCGAGTCCTGCTGTGGCGCGGCCGCCGACAACGAACCACTGCAACCACTCTCGGTTGGCGTCGGTACGTCGCACCGAGTCCGGGTCGCCGGGCAGGTAGCTGAGTTCAACTGTCGTCCCGACCGCCAGTGGGCGCGACTCGGCGGTCATGTAGTCGGTCACTCGGTGGGCTGTGCCCTCAAGGTCCTCGTAGACATAGATCGGTGCGTAGTGGCGGCGGGCGACGCCGTCGATCACGACCGTCTTCTCGGCCGCCCCGACGACCTGACCGACGGTGGACACGCCGTCGGCATGCGGTTCGACCTCGGCCATCGCTGAGCTGCCGACTGCGGAGAACACCACGCCGACGACCAGGGTCATGACGCCGAGGAACACGGCAGTGGCCACGCCGATGAACCCGACGATGCCAGAGGACTGGGTGCGGCCGGTGGCGCGTGTTCGCGCGAGCTGGGCGGTGAACGAGGCGGTGGGAACGGTGGGAGTCGAGGTGTGACGGAACATGGCGGGAATCCTTTGTGTGAGGCCGATGCGGCCACCGGCTCCGTGCCGGCATCCGTCCTGACGGCCGACTCGCCCTCGCCTTACATCCCGCGCTCGACGTCTCAACCGGTCCCGCGCCGGCGCCCGCTGGTTTGTGTGAGCAACTATCCGTGCGCCATCGATGTCTGCTCACACAAACGGACTGCCGACGGCGTGTGTGAGCAACGATGGGTTCGGCACCGATTTGCGCTCACGCAAAGCGCACCCTGCAACGTTCAGAAGTAGATGACCTGTTCGGCCTTGGCTTCGGCCTCGTCGAGGTCGTCGGTGTAGGCCCCGGTAGAGAGGTACTTCCAGCCGCCGTCGCACACGATGAACACGATCGTGCCCTCGTCGATCTGCTCGGCGACCTTGGCCGCTCCGGCCAGCGCGGCGCCGGCGGAAATGCCGGCGAAGATGCCGCATTCGCGCACGAGGCGCCGGGTCCACTCGATCGACTCACGCGGGCGGACCACGCGTTTGCGATCGAGGATGTCGTAACCGTCCCACGCCTCGAACACCGGCGGGATGTAACCCTCGCCCACGTTGCGCAGGCCCTCGACGCGCTCACCGAGGGGCGGCTCGACCGCAACGACCTGCACGTCGGGCAGCTGATCCTTGAGGAATCGGCCGACGCCCATCAGGGTGCCCGAGGTGCCGAGCCCGGCGACGAAGTGGGTGATGTCGGGCACGTCGCGCACGATCTCGGGACCGGTGCCCTCGAAGTGCGCGAGCGGGTTGGCGTTGTTGGCGTACTGGTACGGGAAGTACCACTCGGGATGTTCGGCAGCGAGCGCCCGCGCCCGCGCCACGGCACCGTTCGAGCCCTCTTCGCCCGGCGTGAGGATCAGCTCGGCGCCGAACACTTCGAGCATCTGGCGGCGCTCGATCGATACCGAGGCGGGCATCATGATCTTGATCGGATGGCCCTTGATCTGGGCGATCGCCGCCAGCGCAATGCCGGTGTTCCCCGACGACGGCTCAAGGATCGTCTGGCCTGGCCGCAGTAGGCCATCCTTCTCCGCCTGCTCGAAGATTGACTTGGCGATGCGATCCTTGACCGAGCCGAACGGGTTCTGGCTCTCCATCTTGGCCAAGATGCGCACGCCAGGGTTGGGCGACAGGTTCGAGACGTCGACGACCGGCGTGTTGCCGATCATGTCGAGCACGCTGGTGTGCACCATGCCGGGGAGCCCTTGGTGGGGCAACGCCACGGGAGGAGGGTCACTCATCAACGTCATGTGTTCTTCAACACCAGATGTATCTCGACAATTCCGATGCTTCTTGTCGGGATTGTACCGGCCGATGAGCTCGATGTCGGATCCAGGGGCGACATCCGCCAGGGCCGGTCTCCCACGCATCGACTTCGACGCCCACGGGTGAGCGAAACCCTCGCATGCCGTGGTCTCGCTCACCGCAACTCTGCACGGACCCGCACCGGTGAGCGAAACCCACTAATGCAGCGGTCTCGCTCACCGCAAGTCAGGGCGGGCGAACGATGGCGGCGCGGTGACCCGGGACGCGGCGCCCGATCGTTCAGTCGAGCAGATAACCGAACGTGTCGGCGAGGAGATGTGCGCCGCGAGAGGCGTAGAACGACAGTCGACCGGTGGCGAAGATCGGCAGGATCGCCAGGTTGGGTCGCGTGTCGCCGGGGCCGGCAAGGTTGAGAATCGACGAGTTCGGGCGACCCGGCCCCTCCGGCCACCCGGTGATGAACCCGCGGTCGGCGGCGGCGCTCGCCGTCACGTTGATGATCACGCCGGCTGCGTCGGCAGGGATCCCGACCACGTCCACGTGGGGAACGTTGATCGTCGAGTCGGCCGCGACGAAGCCCTTCGGACCCGCCGCCGGTTCCGGTGGGCGGGTGTCGAACACACGGACCGGCGCAAGCGGGACCAGCAGCCCTTGAATGAGTTCGTCGGCGGTCCCGTCGGTGATGTAGCCGGCCACGTCGGCGAGGAGGTGGGCACCCGATTGAGAGAACAAGCGAATCGCGCCGTCGGCCCCCACAGGCACGATCGCCAGGTTGGGCGCAGTCGCCCCCGGGCCCGCGAGGTTGAGCACCGACGCCGTTGGTCGATCCCCATCACCCCAGGCGGTGACGAACCCGCGATCGGTGGCGTCGGTTCCGGTGAGGTTGACGATCACCGCAGCGACCCCCGCCGCAGGGATCCCCGCCCGGTCGAGCGCCGGGATCACGATCGTCCCGCCCGGCGACACCTTGCCCTTGGGGCCCGGAGCCAACTCGTCTGGCCGAGTGTCGAACAGCCGCGCTGGGCCGAGCGGCACGATGCGGCCGGCGCGTTGCGCCGTGGTCACTTCGACGAAGTAGCCAGCGACGTCGCCAACGAGGTGGGCGCCGCGTTGGGAGAAGAACGACAGCGTGCCGTCGGCGCCGAGCGGGATGATGACGAGGTTCGGTCGCACCTGCCCCGGCTCGGTGAGGTTGATGTTCGAACTCAGTGGTTGCGGGATGCCGGTCGGCCAGCCCGTCACGAATCCGCGATCGGTGGCATCGGCACCGGTGAGGTTGATCGCAACAGCAACAGCATGGTTGGGCACGCCAGCGCGGCCGCGCACCTGTACCTCGATCGTTCCACCGGGCGGCACCTTGCCCTTGGGACCATCCCCTGGCTGATCGGGCCGCGTGTCGAACAGCCGCGTCGGGGGTAGTTCGACAAAGCGCGCCGCGGTCTCCCCCGGGGGAAGCACCTCGACGTCAACGATCTCCAATGCTCCGGGCTCGCACCCCGTACCGCCGGGTCGAGCTCGGCCGAACTGGTCGTCGTTCACCGAGGTGGCGCGCACGCTCAGGCAACCGACAGATGGGATCGCGGCATCGAGCGGTCCACCCTTCACCGGCTCGCGCCCGACGCCGACGGGACCTTCACTGATCGGCCCAAGGCCAAGTTCGGACTGATTCACCCGGTCGCTCCCGATCGGGCTGACACAGCTCGATCCGCCGACCTCGTAGTTGTCCCCACCGGACTGACCCGGCCCGGCAAGATCACAGTTCACGCCCGAGTTCTCGGCGAACACCGACGCGGCGATGCGATCGAACGACGGCGTCCCGGTCGGAGCGTTGGCGATGGCCGCCGGACCCGTGTTGTTCGTCACCGTCACGTGGAGCAAGGCCACGTTGTTCACGGCAACCGCGCCGCCGTCGCCGAGCCGGCCGGGTACCGAACTATTGCCGGCGCGGTTGCGGACGAAGGTGGTGTTTACGGCGTCGAGCGCGCCCTGCGAGTTCTGCGTCGTAAAGATCGCACCGCCGTGGCCGCCGAAGCCTGCGAGATCGGCGCCGGCGGTGATGTCGCCACCATCTCCCGCACGGTTGCCGTCGAAGGATGAGCTGCGTACGGCGAACGCCGGTTCACCCGCGAATCGCTGGGCGAATACACCACCGTCGCCGCCGTTTCCGGGCAGTCCGCCTTCGCCACCGTCGCCTGCTCGATTGTCGGCCGCGACAACGCGTGTGCCATCGAGTGCGTCACCGACAGCGATCGCGCCACCGTTGCCGCCATCGCCCCCGAACGTGCCCGGGCCGTTCCCGCCGTCACCGGCGGCGTTGTTGACGAGCCGGACGTTGTCGAGGGCGACGGTGTCGGCCACGACTGCGCCTCCCGAGCCGCCGGGCCGGCCGTTGCTCGCCGCCGACGTCCCGCCCATCCCAGCCTCGTTGCCGCCGAAGGTCGAGTCGTTCAGCTCAACCCTCGCATTGCTGAAGATCGCGCCGCCGTTTCCTCCGGACCCTCCGGGCCCGTTCACCGAGCCGCCGCCCGGCCCGGCCTGGTTCTCGATGAACCGACTGCCCGTCGCACGGATCTCCGCTGCGTTTATTGCCCCGCCGAAACCACCGTTGGTTGCCGCTCGTGCGACGCCGAGCCCGCCGGTGCCAGCCCGGTTGCGTTCGAACGTCGAATCCTCGATCGTCACGTTCGACGACCCCGAGATCGCGCCGCCGAAGCCCCCGAACGCGATCGGGAACCGACTGTTGAATCCGCCGTTGCCGGCCCGGTTGTCGGCGAATGTCGTGCGACGTAACTCGACCACCCCGGTGGACGGCCCCGTCTGCAGCGCGCCGCCGGAGCCACCGCGCGTGGCGTCGGTTGCGGCATCACCCTGGCCGCCATCGCCCGCCCGGTTGTCGTTGAGCCTCGAGTCCTCGATCGTGATGTCACCGCGGGCGTAGATCGCCCCGCCGTCGCCAGGCAGAGACGGGACACCAGGAACGCCAATCGAGTCGCTCGCCGAGTTCGAGCTGAGCACGGAATCGTGGATCTCGAGGCTGCTCCCGGTTGCCGTGCGGACCGCGCCGCCCGAGTAATCGATCGAGTTCGGCAGCCCGTTCGGGATCGACGGCAGTGTCGCCCCGTCGAGCGTGAGCCGCTCGAGGCGCAACGCGCCACCGCCGTGGTGGTCGAAGAACCGGTCCTCGCAGGCGGTCGTGATCGTTGTCCGTCCGGCAACGCCGCGGATGGTCAGATCCTGCGCACGATCGACGTCGTAGTCGCCGCTGATGTTGGCGTCATCGGGATCGATTGCGGCGCCCGCATCGTTGCATTCTCCCGCCGGGATCGCGATCGTCGCAGTGGTGATCTCGATGAGATCGATGTTCGGATTCCCGTTGGCCTCCGTGATCCGAGCGCGCAGCTCCGCCGCAGAGGCCGCAGTGAGCGTGTCGGCAGCGACCACACCCGAGTCGGCGGTCGACACGACCGCAGCGGTTCCGGCGAGCGCCCCCGCCAGCCATACGCGACGCCAGCTCACGCGATGTCGACCTCTTCCGGCACGATGACGCCGTCGACGATGCGATAGCTACGCACCTCGGGCAGCCCGCGCTTCAGCCCGACAATCACGTAGTGCCATGCAGGGTCGACGACGGCGTCCACATCGGTCGGGCTGGGGAATGGTTCGGAGTGCGTGTGACTGTGGACCACGCCGTTGATCTCATGGTCGTGATCCTCAGCATCGAGTTCGGCGCGTAGATGATCCTTGGGTTCGATGGTGTACACCCGGGCGGATTGAGCAGCGTTGCGACACGGGTAAAACGTGACCGCATCGTCACCGTCTGGCCCGGCGAGCAGCCCGCACATCTCCAGCGGATACTCACCCAATGCATGGGCAACAACGGCATCAACAACCTCGGAGGTGACCCGCAACACGCCAGCTAGCGTGCAACAACCCATGGCGAAGCACAAGCGAATCAAGCGCAAAGGTTCCGGCGACGGCACCACGCTGATCGCCTCGAACAAACGCGCCCGCCGTGACTACGACATCTTCGACACCTACGAAGCGGGTCTGATGCTGACCGGCAGCGAGGTGAAGAGCCTGCGCGAGGGCAACGCCCAGATCGGCGAGGGCTACGCGCGAGTCGAGCGCGGCGAAGCCTGGCTCGAAGGAACACACATCCCGCCGTACACCAACGCCATCGGATTCGGCGCCCACGACCCGGACCGCCGTCGCAAGCTCCTCCTGCACCGGGCCGAGATCGAGAAGCTCGACATGCGCACCGCACAAGGTGGCCTGACAATCGTGCCGTTGCGCCTGTATTGGAAAGAGGGGCGAGCGAAGGTCGAGCTGGCGCTGGCCAGGGGTCGCAGCAAGGGCGACAAGCGCCAGCGGATGGCCGAGCGTGACGCCGAGCTCGAGATGGACCAGGCGACCCGCCGCTTCAGCCGCCAGACCTGAGCCGACGCCACCCATCGGTGAGCCAAACCCGCACATGCTGCGGACTCACTCACCACAACACCGCAACGCCACGCACCGATGAGCCAAACCCGCACATGCTGCGGACTCACTCACCACAACACCCCGACGCCACCCACCGATGAGCCAAACCCGCACATGCTGCGGACTCACTCACCTCAAGACGCCCACGAAACAAACCGGAGTGGCAAGACCGGAAGTGGAAATGAAAGGAACAGCGGAGGGAAGGGAAATAGTGTAGATGGGGG
>JBCBSO010000112.1:0-9188 GCA_039819205.1 Actinomycetota bacterium | reverse complement strand
GCAACCCGCGTCCGACGGTTGGCGTCGAGTTGGAGTTGCACTTGATCGACGCGGGTACAGGCGACTTGATCTCGGCGGCACCGAAGTTGCTCGACGTGCTCTCGGCGGGCCACAACGGCGAACATCCAAAGGCCAAGCACGAGCTGTTTCAGAGCACGATCGAGATCATCACGGGCGTCTGCGATACCGCCGAGCAGGCGCACACCGACCTGCACGCCACCCTCGACGAGGTGCGCAGCGCCGCTGACGCCCGAGGTATTGCCCTGATCAGTTCGGGGACCCACCCATTCGGACAGGCGGCAAGCCAGCTGATCAGCCCGCCGCCCCGATATCACGAACTGATCGAGGCCATGCAGTGGCCGGCGCGTCGGTTGTTGATCTGCGGGATGCACGTGCACGTCGGAGTGCGCAGCGGCGAGCGAGCGATCGCCGTGATCAACGAGCTCACCCGCACGCTGCCGATCATGCTCGCGCTATCCGCGTCGAGCCCGTACTTTGAAGGCGAGGACTCCGGCCTCGCCTCGGCCCGATCCAAGGTGTTCGAGTCGCTGCCGACCGCCGGGTTACCGCCGCAACTCGCCGACTGGGTCGACTTCGAGGAGTTCATGTCGACCCTGCTCAACTCCGAGTGCATCTCGTCGATTCGCGAGGTGTGGTGGGATCTCCGCCCCCACCCCGACTTCGGAACCGTTGAGTTTCGGATGTGCGATGCCACGCCGACGCTGCGTGAAGCAACAGCCCTCGCGGGCCTGGCCCAAACGCTGGTGGCCTGGTGCGAGGACCAACTCGACAACGGCGGCCTGCCCGACCCGCCCCGGGAGTGGACAGTCCGCGAGAACCGCTGGCTGGCCGCCCGCTACGGACTCGACGCACGACTGATCGTTGAGCACCCCGACGCGGGCTCGCCGATGCGTCGTCCGGTGCGCGAGCTACTCGCCGAGCTCCTCGACGAACTGAGACCGACCGCCGAACGGATCGGCGCGACCGCGCAACTCGACGAGATCGCACACATCGCCGACAACGGCTCTGGCACGGCACGACAGCGGGCGGTTGTCGCCGCCGGCGGTACGCTCCACGACGTGGTCGATCACTTGCGCTCCGAACTCGACACCGACCGACCAGCACAGCCATGAGCGCCGCGGGCAGCTCGCTGTCCGCCTCGGTCGATCGCTGGCTCGACCAACACGGCGACGACCTCATCGCCCTGCGGCGCGAACTGCATGCGCATCCCGAAGTCAGCGGCGAGGAATACGCAACAACGCGCTTCATCGCCAATCGCCTCGATCTGGCAGGCGTGCCCACACACGGGTTCTCCGTCGGTACCGGTCTGTGGTGCGACGTCGATGGGCAACGAAGCGGGCCGCGAGTGGCCATTCGCTCCGACATCGACGCGTTGGCAATGAACGACGACAAGGACGTGCCGTACCGCAGTCAGGTGCCCGGGGTATCGCACGCCTGTGGCCATGACGTGCACACCACCATCGGTCTCGGTGTCGCGTTGTTCTTCGCCCGCAACCCCGAGCTGTGTCCCGGCAACGTGCGATTCCTGTTCCAGCCAGCCGAGGAGCGTGTGCCCGGTGGTGCGCTCGACGTACTCGCCGACGATGCCTTGGCGGGCTGCGACACGGTGATCGGCCTGCACGTCGAGCCGAAGCTCGACGTCGGCACCATCGGCGTGCGCCGCGGGCCGGTGTCGTCTGCGGCCGACATGATGACGATCGAACTCACCGGCCCCGGCGGCCACACCGCTCGACCGGAGTTGACGGTCGATCTGATCGCCGTTGCCGCTGAGGTGATTACCGAACTGCCACGCCGCGTGCGAGACCTCCTCGGCCGCGAGCACGAGATGAAGATGGTCTTCGGGTCGATCCAAGCCGGCGACGCGGCCAACGTCATCCCGACGCGCGCCGCAATGCGCGCCTCGGTGCGCACGCGCTCGCTCGACGCGTGGGAGAAGCTCCCAGAGGTGGTCGAGCGGGCACTCGACGAGATCATTGGCGAGCACGGCGCACGTGCCGAGTTGGACTACACCCACGGTGTTCCGCCCGTGGTCAACGATGTCGCCGTGACCGATGCCGTCGGTCGAGCTGCGACGCGGCGATTCGGCGACGATCGAGTGGTGATCGTCGAGCAGAGCTGGGGCGGCGACGACTTTGCCTGGTACACCCGTGAGGTGCCTGGCGCATATGTTCGCCTCGGCGTTCACGATCCCGCCTCGTTACAGCGTCGCGACCTACATGCGGGACACTTCGACGTCGACGAACGAGCGATCGCCATCGGCGTGCAACTGCTGACGGCGTTCATCGAGGAGCACTACGGGTGACGGCCGGCGACAACACGCCGGCCACGTGGATCTTCGGATACGGATCCTTGGTGTCGCCTGCTTCGATCGGGTGGACGATCGACCGCGAACCCGTGTTCGGCGACAACATGTTCCCGGCCCACCTCACCGGCTACGGCCGTCGTTGGAACTACGGCTCGATCCAGCTGCGCGGCGATTGGACGCACGAGGGCGCGCGCATCGAGCAGGGAGTGGTGATCTCGCTCGGGGTCATTGCCGCCGACGAGGTGTGCAACGGCGTGGTCTTCGCCGTCACCGCCGAGGAGCTCGCCGCGCTCGACTGGCGCGAGCGCGACTACGAACGCGTCGACGTCACCGCCGCGGTCGAACACGAAGCGCCAGACGAACGGGTCCACGAGGTGGTGTTGTACGTGCCCTCGCCTGGGTCGGTCGCCCGCTACGAAGCAGCCCGCGACGAAGGACGGGCCGCGATCCGCCAGACCTACTGGGATCTCGTGCACGAGGGCTTCGCGGCGATGGGCGCCGAACACGGCGAGATGATGCGCGCCACTCCGTTGCCCGATGTGCCCGTCGCCGACATCACGCTGCATCTTCCGCCCGGCTCCCGCCGCACGTAGCCAGCCGGGTTACAACTCGACCAGTTCCGACCAGAGCGCGTCGACCTGCGACTCGAGCGTCGCACGGTCACCGCTGTTGTCGAGCACATGGGTGGCCTGGGCCAACCGCTCGTCGCGGCTGATCTGACTGGCGATGCGGGCACGGGCGTCGTCGGCGTCCATCCCCCGTTGTTCGACCAGCCGCCCAACTGCGACGTCGACAGGAATGTCGACAACGATCGTTGCGGCGAGGCCCTTGCGCGGATTCTCAGCCAACAGCGGGAAGTCGAGGACCACGACCCGGTCGGTGTCGCGATGCGCGTCGATCTGCGCGGTGATCTCCGCTTGCATTGCTGGGTGCACGATGCCGTTGAGATCGTCGAGCGCGGCCTTGTCGTTGAACACGATCTCGGCGACAGCGCCGCGATCGAGCGAGCCGTCGTCGCGAATGATGTGCGCGCCGAACCGCTCGGCCATCTTGTCGAGAACCGGACTGCCAGGACCCTGCAGGTCGCGGGCGATCTGGTCGGCGTCGACGATCACGGCACCGCGTGCCGCGAGCATGGTGGATACCGTCGATTTTCCTGCGCCGATGCCCCCGGTGAGGCCGACGACGATCACGATGATCGACTCAGCTGTCGGTGGTGGTCTCGGCTTCGGTTGCCTCGACAGGCTCGACGGCCTCGACTGCAGGCTCCACCGGCGCACTTCGGCGGCCGCTGCGGGGTCGCCGCCCTCGGACTCGTAGTACTCGGACCAGGCCGCCTCGGCTTCCGCCGACGCCTCGCCCTGCACATAGTTGCCGTCTTCGTCGACTTCGAAGTGGTCGCGGTACTCGGCGGCGAGATCGCCACCCTCGGCGGCCTGCTTGATCGACAGGCTGATGCGTCGGCGGGCGAGATCGAGATCGATGATCTTCACCCACAGCTCTTCGCCCGGAGTGACGACCTGCTCGGGCGAGTCGACATGGTGCGCCGACATCTCCGAGATGTGCACGAGACCCTCGATGCCGTCGCCGACCTGCACGAATGCACCGAACTGCACGAGCTTGGTGACTCGGCCGTACACCAGCTGGCCGACCTGGTGGCCTTCGGCGAACTCCTGCCACGGATCCTGCTGCGTCGCCTTGAGCGACAAGCTGATTCGCTCGCGGCTGAAGTCGACGTCGAGCACCTGCACCTTGACGGGATCGCCGACGGCGACGACTGAGCCGGGGTGGTCGACGTGCTTCCACGACAGCTCGCTGACGTGGATCAGGCCGTCCATGCCGCCGAGGTCGACGAATGCGCCGAAGCTGACAACCGAGCTGACCGTGCCCTCGCGGACTTCGCCGACCTTCAAGTTGTTGAGGAACTGGTCGCGGGTCTCGCGCTGGTTCTCTTCGAGGTAGGCCCGGCGCGACAGCACCACGTTGTTGCGGTTCTTGTCGAGCTCGATGATCTTGGCGTGCACGGTCTGGCCGATGTACGGCTGGAGATCGCGCACTCGGCGCAGTTCGACCAGCGAAGCGGGCAGGAAGCCGCGCAGGCCGATGTCGACGATCAGGCCGCCCTTGACGACCTCGATCACCGGGCCGCTGACGACCTCATCGGCTTCCTTCTTGGCCTCGATGTCGCCCCACGCCCGCTCGTACTGAGCGCGCTTCTTCGACAGGACCAGCCGGCCCTCTTTGTCTTCCTTCGTCAGCACGAGCGCTTCGACCTGATCGCCGAGCGATACCACCTCGGCCGGATCGACGTCGTTACGGATACTCAGCTCGCGCGCCGGAATGACGCCTTCTGACTTGTATCCGATGTCGAGCAGTACTTCGTCCTTGTCGATCTTGACGACGGTGCCGTTGACCATTTCGCCGTCTTCGACGGTGACCATCGTGCCGTCGATCGCATCGGCGAACGACATGCCGAGATCATCGGAGACGACCTCGCGGGGGGTGTAATTGCCTTGGTCGTCGAAGGTGCCCATCTGCGGGGCGGCGGCGGTGTCGCCGCTGGTATCGGGTGTGGTTGCGGTGTCGGACAAGGGACTGCTTTCGAAACGGACAGGACTGAACGGAAGAGACCGGGGTCAGCGGGATGGACAAGTGCGCGCACGATCGGCGATCGAGCAGCAAACAATGGTATCAGCGCTGGTTGCGGGTCGCGACGAGCAAAAACTCGGGGGTTTCGGTGCTCGGCGCCGACGGCGCGTACGTGCCCGGTTCGGCACTCGCGACGCGCTCGACGTCGAGTCCGACATGGCGCGCCAGCAGTCGCAGCTCGCGTGGGGTGTAACACGCCGTCCACAGATCGGCCTCGAGCAGACCGCCGTCCTCGTCGCGGAGCTCGGTGCGCTCGGCGCTGATCCCGGCGTCGGCATCGAAGTCAGCCTCGTCGTGGTACTTCACGGAGAAGTACGCGTTGAACGCACTCAACGCCAGTCGTCCCCCGGGTCGCAACGCACGGGAGATGCCGGCGAGCACGAGTTCGTCGTGACCGTCGACCGTCATCAACCCAAACGCTCCCTGGCACAAGCAGATCACGGCATCGAATCCGCCGTAGAAACGCACCGCATCCAGCAGGTGCCGGGCATCGAGTCGCTCGAAGCTGGCCGTACCGGTGGCATCGGGGTCGACACCGTCGCGAGCGAGGTCGATGAACCGCTCACTGATATCGATGCCGTGGACATCGATGCCACGGCTGGCCAGCTCGTGCGCGTGCCGGCCTGGCCCGCACCCGACGTCGAGCACCCGCATCCCTGGCTGCAGGTCGAGTATGTCGACGATCGTGTCGACCTCGGCCACGGTTCCCTTGGTAAACGAGTACCGCAGGTAACTCCGGCCGAGATGTGTGGCCAGCGGCTCGAACCAGTGCTCGTGCTCGTCGGTCATGCGCAGCTCCGGCCGTACAGCGCTAGCCCTTGGCCTCGGCCCAGCTCGAACCCCAGGCGACGTTGACCTCGAGCGGCACATCGAGCTCGGCGGCGTTGCGCATCAACTCCACCACCATGCTGCCGACGGCATCGCGTTCGGCCTCGGGAACCTCGAGGATCACTTCGTCGTGCACCTGCAGCACGAGGCGGCTCTCGTAGCCACCGTCGACCAGCGCCTCGTCGATGCGCACGAGAGCGACTTTGAAGATGTCGGCGGCGAGCCCCTGGATGCCGGCGTTCATCGCCTGCCGCTCGCCCGCCTGACGCACCCGGAAGTTCGAGTTCATTAGCTCGGGGATCGGTCGACGGCGGCCGAACAGGGTCTCGGTGTACCCCCGTTCGCGCGCCTCGGCCACCGTGTCGTCCATGTACGCCTTCACGTTCGGGAACGCCTCGAAGTAGGCATCGAGGATGACGGCCGCCTCCTCGGTGGGAATGTTCAACCGCTGCCCCAGGCCGTAGGCCTCCATGCCGTACGCCAGCCCGTACGACACCATCTTCGCCTTCGAGCGTTGTTCGATGGTGACGTCGTCGGGGGCGACGTCGAAGACCCGCGCGGCGGTGGCGTTGTGAATGTCGCGCCCACTGGTGAACGCGTCGATCAAACCGGGATCGGCGGCGAGGTGGGCGATGCAGCGCAGCTCGATCTGGTTGTAGTCGGCAACGAGCAATGACGTGCCGTCGGCTGGGACGAAGGCGCGGCGAAACTGGCGACCCTCGTCGGTACGCACCGGAATGTTGTGCAAGTTGGGTTGGTCGGACGACAAGCGCCCCGTGCGGGCGACGGTTTGGTTGAACGTGGCATGGATCCGGCCGTCGGCAGCGACCTCGCCGAGGAGCCCTTCGCCGTAGGTGCTGCGGAGCTTCTCGACCTCGCGATAGCGCATCAGCGGATCGAGGAACTCGGGCCACTGGTCGCGCAGTCGTTCCAGCGATGCCGCATCGGTGGACGGGCCGGTCTTGGTCTTCTTCACCGGAGTAAGCCCGCGCTCGTCGAACAGCACTTCGCGCAGCTGCTTCGGCGAGTTCGTGTTGAGGTCGTCACGGCCGGCCACCTCGCGGAGTTCGGCCGCAAGCGACGTCGCTTCCGATCCCAGTCGATCGTTGAGCTGGCGCAACTCGTCGGCGTCGACCCCGACACCGACGTGTTCCATCTTGGCCAGCACGACGACCAGCGGGTTCTCTACGCTGTCGTACAGCTGCTCCATCCCCTGCGCCTCGAGGCTGGCTCGGATCGGTCCAACCAGGTGATGGACGGCGAGCGCATCGAGGCCGGCCTGTTCGGCATCGGTGTGTTGCCCGCCGTCGAGGTCGAGCTGTCCGTCGGCGACCGCCTCGTCGCCAGGGCGAGCGAAGCGGGTGTAATGCTCGACTAGGTCGGGCAACGAGTAGCGCGCTTCGGCCGGGTCGATGAGGTAGGCGGCGATCGCCGTGTCGAGCGTGAGCCCATCGAGCTCGAGTGCGTCGTCGCCCGGTCCGTCGAGATCGAGTAACGAGCGCATCAGCGCCTTGGCGTTGTGGGCGCGCACGTCGCGGTGCTCGACCAGCGCGGTACGCACCGCGGCGTTGGCGAGCAACGCTGCCGGCAGCCACGCGACCGATGCCGATGCGGCGTCGACGACTGCGGCGATGCCGGTCAACCGCGATCGACCCGGCTCGCCCTCCCATGCGGCGCCCACATCGAGTGTCGGCGCGGAGAACAACAACGACGCTGCGGCGTCGGGATCGTCGTAGGTCTCCACCTCGGCCACGAGTTCCTCTCGGGCATCACCGCCGCCGACGTCGACCTCGGAGCCGATCGCCCGCAGGGCGTCGCTGAGCCGGTCGCCGAGGGTGCGGAACTCGAGAAACTCGAACAGCCGCTTGAGCTCTTCAGCGTTCGGTTGCACGCCGAGCTGATCGAGATCGAGGCCGTCGAGCGGCGCGTCGCTACGGAGCACCATCAACTCGAGGTTGAGCCGCACGCGTTCCTCGTTCTCGGCGAGCGACTGGCGGAGCTTCGGAGTCTGTTCCTCGACAGCCGCAAAGATGCCGTCGAGACCGTCGTACTTGTTGATCAGCTTGGCGGCGGTCTTCTCCCCCACGCCCGGCACGCCCGGCAGGTTGTCGCTGTTGTCGCCGCGCAGCGCGGCGTACTGCACGTAACGATCGGGGCGAACGCCGGTGCGCTCCTCGATCCCCGCCTCGTCGTAGAGCACGTAGTCGCTGACCCCGCGTTTGTTGTACAGCACCTTCACGTGGGGATCGGACACCAACTGGTAGCTGTCGCGATCGCCGGTGACAATGATCACGTCGTCGCCCCGGTCGACAAGTTCGTCGACGATGGTGGCGATCACGTCGTCGGCCTCCCACCCGGCACGGTCGATGGTGGCGATGCCGATCGCGTCGAGCACCTCGCGCACCAGTCCCATCTGCTGACGGAGGATGTCGGGCGCCGCCTCGCGCTGCGCCTTGTACTCGGGGTCGCGCTCGTGACGGAAGGTCGGCTCGGGTCGATCGAAGGCCACCACCACGCCGTCGGGCGCGTGATCTTTCAGCACGTTGACCAGCATCGACGTGAACCCGAACACCGCATTGGTCACCTGACCGCTGGCGGTGGCCATGTCGGTCGGGAGGGCGAAGAACGCCCGGTAGGTGAGGGAGTTGCCGTCGACGACGAGGATCGTGCTCATCGCCGCCTCACTCTGGCCGGAGGGTGCCGTCGATCACCTGTTCGGCGACGTCGCGCATCCGCTGCCGGCCGCTCATCGCCGTGCGCTGAATGAATCCAAAGGCATCCTGCTCGGACATCCCGGCGTGATCCATCAGCACCCCTTTGGCCCGATCGACCAGCTTTCGCGATTCGAGTTGATCGCCGAGTGCATCGATCTCCCCGGTGAGCGAGCGCAGTTCGCGGAACCGGCCCATCGCCACCTCGATCGCCGGAATCAGATCGCTCTTCTGGAACGGCTTGATCAGAAATGCCAACGCGCCTGCGTCGCGCGCCTGCTCGACCACCTCTCGCTGGCTGAAGGCGGTGAGCATCAACACACCGCAGATCTTCTCGGCGTTGATCACCCGCGCCGCCTCCAAACCGTCGGCACCGGGCATCTTGATGTCGAGAATCGCCAGATCGGGCTGCATCGTGCGGACCAGCTCGACCACTTCGTCGCCGCGTCCGGTCTCGCCGACGACGTCGTAGCCCTCTTCCTCGAGGGTTTCGCGCAGGTCCATCCTGATGATGGCCTCGTCCTCGGCGATCACGACGCGCAGTGACATGACGACCTATCTATCAGAGCCGGTCGAGGAGTTCGTCTTGGCGGGCGTCGAGCTTGGCGATTTCTTCGGCGACGTGGGCGCGGTGCTTGGTCAACGCATCGAGGTGACGCTGCGCATCCCGTGCC
>JBCBSO010000111.1:0-9208 GCA_039819205.1 Actinomycetota bacterium | reverse complement strand
GTGCCGGGGCCATCGGCCAGCGTGGGCGGGTCGGACGGCCCGCGCTCCCACGTGGTGCCATACCGGTCGATGAACGCAATCTCGCGCGCCGGAAACCGCGGGGCGGTCTTGAACTCGGTGCCCTTCGTGTAGGCCAGCGGGATCATCGCGATCGGTGTGGAGTCGACGGGGATGCCGAGGGCCTCGATCAACTCGTCGTGTTTCGCCAGCCCGGCCGTAGTCCACGAGGTCCCCAGCCCGCGGGCGCGCGCGGCAACACAGAAGCCCCACACCGACTGAATCACCGAGTCGAACAGGCCCGGCCGTCCCGAGCCGTCGTGCACCCCGATGATGGTGGGCACCACGATCGCCGGCACCTCGGCGTAGTGCTCGGCGAGATACGCGGCCGAGCGCATCACCTTCTCTTGACGGTGCCCGGTGCCCGCGAGGCGATCGCGTCCGGCGATCATGAACTCGCCAGCCGCTGCCATGTACAGCTCGGCGAGCCGGTCCTTCACCTGTTGGTCGCGCACGATCACCCACCGCCGCGACCCCTGGTTACCGCCCGATGGCGCCTGCTCAGCAATATCGATGCACTCGAAGATCAGATCGTCGCTCACGGGGCGATCGAGGTCGAGGCGCAGGCGGACAGCGCGAGTCGTCGTCAGCGCATTGTCGACCGCTCCGACATCGATGCCGTCGACCGGCTGGTATTCACTCATGGGCCGAGCGTAGGCCCGGCCGCTCGCGTTAGCTGGAGCCGGCCAGTGTCGGCAGCAGCGCGGCGGCGACTTCGGCCGGACGCTCCTCGTGCGAGAACAGCGCTGCGTCGTCGATCACTGCGAGCTGCGCATTGGCAAACGTCGAGACCATCTCGCGTGCACCGTCGACGGGGAAAAAGATGTCCTTTGCGCCCCACACCATCTGGACGGGTACGTCGATCTTGGCGTGGAGCGCACCGAGCTCCTCGACGAACCGTTTGTCGAAGCTCTTGACGATGCGGATCATCGCCTCGCGGTACGCGGCATCGTTGTGCAGCGGCGCCAGGAAGAACTCGTCAAACTCGCCGTCGAGCAGACGCTTATCGAGGAAGGCGCCGCCCAGCACGAACTGGTTCCGACGAAGCGCCGGCTTCCCCGCCAACCATCCGAGGATCGACCCGAATCCGGGTGCCTTCGTGCTGGCGATGAACGTGTTGAATCGCCAACCGGTGCCCTGCGGCTGCTCGGTGTCGATCAGGCCCCATGCACGCACGCGTTCGTCGCCGGCAAGCGCGTGGCGGGCCAGCATGCCGCCGGAATCGTGGCCGACGATGGCGACGTCGTCGAGGCCGAGTCGGTCGACCACGCTGCGCACCGAGTCGATGTGCAACTGCAGCCCGAGCGGCGTGTTGTCGGAGAAGCTGCTCGAGCCCGCCCCGGGCAGATCGAGAAGGTGACAGGTCACGTCATCGGCGAGGTGCGGCAACAGGGTGCGGTACGTCGCACCGCTCACTGGCCAGCCGTGCACGAAGACCACGTCGGGGCCCGACCCCACCGAGCGATGGGCGACCGCCGCACCGTGACCAACATCGATCATCTCGCCAGGCGGCGCGCGAAAGAGGTCGGCGGCTTCCGTGGGGGTCATCGATGCCATGGGGCGTCTCCGTTCGCACAGTTTGTAGTGACTACTTCAAACCGTAGCAGTGGGCGCCAAGAAATTCTTGAGATTTCTTTCCGTGCAGGCCGGATTTGGGGGGTTGAGTGTGACACCCCTTGTTCATGATGGGAACCGTGACGAACACCATCGTCGAGCACCCCGACACCGAGACTGCCGCCGATGCGGCGGCGACGGCTGCGGCGGTGGAGTTGGTGGGTGATGCGGGGGCGGCGTTGGTGTCGGCGATCGCCAAGCTGGCGGCGGTCGATGTGTCGGTCTTGTCCGATGCGGTGGCCGATGAGTGGGCCTGTCATGTGGAACGAGCGCGGCGGATCGCCGAAGCGGCTGCGGTGGAGGTGGCCGCCGATGTCGACGCCCAGGCCCGGTTCCGCGAGCGCGATGGTGTGTTGTCGACGCATGGGTGGCTCAAGCATCGGCATCAGTTGTCGGGGGCGGAGGCGCATCGGCGGATGCAAGTCGCCCGCTTCTTGGATCGCGCCCCCCAGTGGCAGCGAGCGTTCGCTGATGGCCTGGTGCCGATCGCGCAGGTCGAAGCCATGGCCCGTAGTGCCGCGAACCCGCTGATTGCCGACGAAGCGTTGGGCAGTGCGCTCGACGATTTGTTGGGTGATGCGTGCCACAAGAGTTTCGATGACTTCGCCGGGTACGTGAAGACGTGGGAGCGATTGGCGGCCGACGACCACGGCCACGACCGTATGGCGGCGTTGGCGGAGCAGCGTCACGTCACCCTGCGCCCACGGATGGCCGGTGGGTGGAAACTCACCGGGCTGCTCGACGACCTCGCCGGCGCCGAATTGGCCGAGGTATTGGCCTACTTCGCCGATGCCGAATGGCGCAACGACCAAGAACTCGACCGCGACGACCCACGACGCCGCACCTCCGCCCAACAACACGCCGACGCCATGGTCGCCATGGCCAATGCCGCAGCGGTCGCCGATCCCGGTGCCCGGCGAGCGAACCCGACGGTCAATGTGTTGATGGATCAGGCGTCGTTCGAGGCCGGACTGACCGGTGACCGGGTCCACCCATCGGCCTACCGCGACGTCGTCGTCCGCACCCAGGGCGGTCACCGGTTACATCCCGACGAGGCAATCAACGCCGCCCTCACCGGCCACATCCGTCGCGTCGTGTACGACACCCAGGGTGTGGTCACCGATCTCGGGCGACGGGCGCGGTTGTTCACCGGTGGCGCCCGCGACGCCGTGATGCTCCTCGAAACCACCTGTGCCTGGGCTGGTTGTGACCGGCCCGTGTCATGGTGTGACGCCGACCACTCACAAAGCTGGGCTGCCCACGGAGCCACCGTCCCACGCAACGGCGCACCACTCTGCAGAGCACACAACCTGCACAAAGAACGCGGCTACCGCGTCCACCGCGACACCAACGGCACCTGGCACACCCACCACCCCGACGGCACCGAAATCACGTGACCTCGACCCGCCGGCGGCGTTGGCCGCCGCTAGCTTCACGCGCGTCCGACCCGTTCACTCTGTGTGACACGACGCCGAGGGCGGCACGTCGAGCGACGGGTTCTGCTCGAAGAAGCCGTACGGCATCAGCGTGAACCCGGCGTACTCCACCGGCATCACCGGCCAGTCCTCGGGGCGCGGCACGTGTGTGACGCCAAACGTGTGCCACACCACGATCTCGGTGTCGTCGACCGAACGGTCGCCCTCGACGTAGCTCGGCAGACCCGCTCCGCCGGGATGCAACATGCTGAACGCCCCCGCCCCGGCGTAGTGCTCGTCAGCGTCATACGGCGTGACCCACAGGTTGTGGCGCGCGAAGCCGCCACGGCGGCCAGCCGGAGTGTTGGGCGGCACGAGAAAGCTCGGCGACGCCTGGGGCAGGAGCTTGTAGGCCACCGGATTGCCCAGAGCATTCGTCGACGACGGGTTGGTGATCCGCCAACTGCGGCTGCGCGCCGCATCGATGTCGCGCATCGCCGAGTGTTCGCTACGCAGGGGCGTGCCAACCGACCGGAACCCGGCGCCATAGGGGTGGGCGACGTCGGTCGTCGCTTCGACGTCGGTTTCGACTACCGAGTTGCTCGGGCCGTCGACGGCCATGTCAAGGCGGAAGCAGAACAGGTGCTGATGGATCGGCGACGTAATCGACGGAGCAACGAGCGGTGACGTGTCCGTGCCCACGCCGTCGGCTGCCACCGACACGCCGATGATGCCGGTGAGCTTGGTCTCCAGCTCGATCGTCCCGTCGAGATAGAAGTACCAGTAGAACCCGTACTCGTAGTTGCCGATCGTGTGGATCGTGCTCACGACCAGTCGACGCGAGCGGCGCACCTCGGGGGCCGAGTCGGGGCGGAAGGGGTTGGTGTGTTTCCAGAGGATTCCGAAGTCCTCCTCGTGGAGACAGACGGTGTTCTCCTTCGTATACGGAACGCCGTCGGAACCAACAAAGGCCTCGTCGAAGTAGTAGATCTCGCCGAGGCAGTCGCACCCGAGTTTCAGTGAATTGGCGCTCTGGCCGAGCGCCGTCTCGCCGGCGTCGAACGCGTGCTTCCAGTAATGGAGCGGCGAGGGATCGCCGTACGGCACGACCATGTCGGACAGCGCGGCGCGGTGCAGGATCGAACGGTCACGGTCGCCGTCTCGGTAGCGCACGTCGTGGAGCACGAGCCCCTCGATCGGGTGCACCGAGATGCGCAGGTGCCAGTTCTGCCACGTGATGGTGTGACCCTCGACGTTGAAGCTCGGACCTTCGGGTTGGGTGATCTCGAGGGGTTTGATGTCGTCGCGCTGATCGGGCACTCGATCGGCGGCGTATTCGGCGGGTTTGTCCGGGATCGGCACCACGCCGTGGTCCTCGACCAGCACGGCGCCGTTGTCGACATTCACCAGTGCGATCAAGCCCTCGATCGGATGGGCGTAATAGTTGTCGTCGGGATCGTGATGGAGGAAGGCGAAGGCGCGCATCACTCGTCCGGTCGGCATCTCCGGCGGATGCACACCGGCCATCCAGGGCTCGATGTGCACGAGCGACGGGTCGTCGATCCCTCGCTTGGCCAGCGCCGCGTTCCACTCGTCGTGTTCACCCAGCGCCATGTACACCGCGATCACGTCGGCAAGGCAGATCGGCGCCTGACCTTGCTCGATCCAGTTGAACGAGGTCAACTGATCGGTGTTCGACGACACGAACGCCTCGAAACTGCGCGCCGCGTCGGGGTCGTGCCCAACCAGCGTCACGACGCGTTCGAACTCACTGCCCGATGTGTAGGCGGCGAGTTCGCTGCGGGCCGGCTCCACACGCTGCCCGAACGCGAAATACGCCCGATCACTCAGTTCACCGGCTGCCCGTACCACGTCGACCGCAGCACCAAGCTCGTCGACCGATGCCGGATCGAGCGGATGAATGGTCGTGCTGTCGACTGCCATCTGCCGACCGTACGCCAGCCCTGCTCGCTACGTCGACGGGGACACCGTTTCGGCACACGGCCCGCCGAGGTACAGCTCGCACTCGGCCTCGGTGAACCCGCGAGTCGGGATCGTCTCGGCCCAGTCGGCGTACGAACTCATGTCGAGCGGGATCCCGAGCAGATCGAAGCGGTCGGCATCACCGATTGGCCCCGACGGTGGCGACGGCACCCACACGTGGCCATCGTCCGCCACGGGGAATGCGATGATCTGACCAGTCTCGACGGACCATCTCCGCGTGAGTTCCTCGTCGAGGGCGTAGGCGACGATCTCGTCCTCGAGCTGGCGCGTCGGAATGATCAGTGTCTCCTCGTCGTCGCTGATCGCGAAGCCGGTTGGGATTTCGCCGCTCGCCAGCTCGCGCTCGGCGACCAGCGCGCGCTCGGGAGCTGACCGCAACAACGAGGCATCGAACACGGAGGCCCACATACTCTCGCCGTCCTCCCCGCGCTCGACGACAACCACGTTCGAACCGGACGGCATCACGTCGATCAGACCGTCTCCGGATCGAAGCGGCCGCGACGTCAGCTCCTGGCCAGATTGCAGATCGACAACGAGCAACTCAGGGCCGCGCGCGGTCAGAAAGAACCCCATCGGCCCGGTGATCACATACAGCACCTCGCCGTCGGGGTCTGGAACAACTCCCCCCGCAATGTCCGGGATCGACCATCGCGCTTGCCCAGTGGCGATGTCGACCGCCGTCAGCTGGGACCTGTTCGGCTCCGCCGAGAAGTCGGCCTCTTGAATGAACACCATCGACCCATCGGGGCTGAATCCGATGGGCGAGTCCGACCCACCGGGCAACTCGAGCAACTCGTCGCCGGACGTGGCCTCATAGACCACAATGCGGTCCCCAAGCTGACTCGCGACGAGGTGGCCTCCGTCGACCTCGGGTCCGTGACGGAAGAACTGGCCCGGCCCGCCCGCGGGTTGCACCAACTCCGTCACCGATCCGCTGCCGTCTGACGACCACATCTCGAGGGGCCCGAGCCTCGCGGTAAGCGGATCGCGCGTTCCCACCAGCCGGTGACCATCGGCGCGCAACGTATGGCCTTCGGGGAAGTTGGCCGACTGGGCGCGCACGACCATGGGCGCAGCCCGACTCGATGTCGTATCCCACATGATGACCTGCCGGGTGTCGTCGAGCCCGACCAAACGATCGACGCCGCGGCTCCAGTCGATAGCTCGGATGAAGTCGCTGTGGCCGTCGAAGCGGGCGACCGGCTCCAGCGACACAGCATCGAGGACGCGCAGTGTGCCATCACCCTCGCCCAGGGCCAGCCAACGCCCATCGGGACTCAACGCCAGACTCGAGACGAGTACCGGACGCTCTTCAGGCGGACCGCCGAAGCCGATCGATGTCGTCGCCAAACTGGGCACCTCGATCCGGAGCACACTTCCTTGGAAGGCGTTCGACGCGAGCAGCGCCGTGCCGTCGGGCGTCCAGGCGGCGCGCAGGCTGTCGGCATTGAAGATGTCGGGCGTGCCGATCAGCTCGCCTTCGGGAAGCGAGTAGAGCTCTGCCCGCAACGGCGGGCCCGGATGGACGACGACGTGCTCGCCATCCGGCGCAACAAGCGCCCAGAAACCCTCTCGTTGGAGCGCTGGGGTCAGCGTCGCCGTCTCAGCAACCACCAGCTGGCCGAGGCCAGTGGGCTCTCCCGAGGTCGTCTTGTACACGAGCCAGTTGTCATCGATCGACCACACCTGCACGGAGTCCGCACCCGTGGCCAACAGCTCGTCGGCGACACCGGTATCGGGGTCGACCACCCAGATCACACCATCGCGGTCGCCCACGATCAACTCGTTGCGCGTCTGGTGCCAGGCAACCGAGGTCGGGTCGGCAACATCGACAGCCTGCCGAGCGCCGGTATCGGGCTCGATCACGTCGACGCGACCCGCAGCGCCCTCCGCCTCGGGCGCGGCGACAACGATCGCAACGCGTGCGCCATCTGGCTCGGCGGCGACAACCTGTTGGCTGACCGACATGTCGTCGAGCGCGTCCTCCCGCAACAGCAGGTCGTGTCCGACGGTCGAGGCGAACAGCGCACGCATCGGCTCGTCGAGCTCGACGCCGGCCTGTTCCGTACGACGAGCCGACTCGATGGCCAACAGCACCGCGAGATCAGCGTCGTCGTCGACCACATCGATCGCCGCGCCACCAACCGCCCGAGCCTCCTCGATGAGTGTCTGCAGCTCAGCATCACTGCGCAGGCCGTCGGCTTCCGCACCGGCCGCCTCGGCAGCGGCGGCGGACGCCGATGCCTCCGCCGAGGACTCGTTGGCAGCGGCTTCCGCGGCGCGCGCGTTGGCCGCTTCGGCCTCCGCTGCAGCAGCCGCGGCGATGGCAGCTTGCTCCTGATCCTGAGCCCGGTTGCGCTGCACGACGGCAATCGCCGCGCCAATCAGTGCGAGCACTGCAAGCGCCCCGACGATCGTCACGATGCTGCGGCGACGGCGGGCGGTACGCCGTGTTGACGCATCGGACGCGGCCCGCGACTCGGCGATGAAGTCGCTGGCCGGTTCGGGTACGTCTCCGGGTTGATCGTCGGCCCACCGCTCGAACTGGTCCAGACGGGTGCCCGCGACCAGCAGATCGCCGTCGCGGCCACCAGCGTCCCACTCGCCCGCGGCTGCCTCCAGACGGCGCTCGACGAGCAGTGACTCGCGGCGTTCGTCGATCCAGGTGCGATAGCGCGGCCACTCGCGAATCAGCGCCTCGTGGGCGACCTCGATCGTCTGACCTCGGCTCACCGGCTCACGGTCGAACGACACCAGCCGGAACGAGCCGTAGGCGTTGACCACCGAGTCGATGACGGCGTCGGGGAAACCGAGCCGATCGAGCTCCGCACGACCGGCCCGGCGCCGAGTATCGTCGCTGTGCTCATCGACCCGAACCAGCCGAAGAAACACCTCGCGCGCCGCCGCTTGCGCGGGCGGAACAAGGCCGTTGTAGATCTCCTCGGCGCGTTGGGCGAGGGCCCCATCAACACCGCCGATTCGTTCGTATGCGGCGACGTCGAGCACGCGACCCTCACGGGCCTCGACCAAGGCCGTCAACGCGTACTCCAGCAGTGGGAGCGCGCCGGGTTCGTCAGCAACATCGCGCACGATGCGGGCAACCAATCCCGACTCGATGTCGAGTCCGGCGTGGCGAGCTGGCTCGATGATGGCGGCAGCCAACTCGTGTTCGCGCGGCGCCGCGATCGGCACCAGGCCAGTCCGCAACAACGAACCGAACTCGGCGTGCTGCAGTGGTCGGTCGAAATAGTCGGCACGCAGGGTCACCACAATGCGCACACGGCTGCGCTCGTCGTTCGCAACCTCGACCAGGCTCGCCAAGAACAGGTCACGTGTCGCCGAATCGTTGGTCAACGAGAACAGCTCCTCGAACTGGTCGATCACCAACACGAGCTCACTGTCGTCGTCAGGCAGGATCTGTTTGGTCACGCGCAACAGCCCACGCTCGTCGCCAAGCAACTCCGACATCACGCCAGCCGTCGGCGACACCGCCACCCGCACGAGCGCTGCCTCGAGTTCCTCGAACGGGTGCGAACCCGGGTACATCTCCGAGATCAGCACCGCACCATCGACACCCAAGCCGCCCCGACGGATCCGCGGCAGCAACCCGGCTCTCACGACGCTCGACTTACCACTGCCCGACGGGCCGACCACCGCGAGGAAGCGATGCGTTCCGGCTCGCTCGACCAGCTCATCGACGAACTCGTCGCGACCGAAGAAGTCATGCGCGTCGGTTTCCTTGAACGCCCGCAAACCCTTGTAGGGATTGCGCACCTCGGTGGACGCGTCATCGTCGGGTCGACCGATCACGTCGGCGCCGAACGCCTGACGCAGCGCCCGCAGGAGATCCGCAACACGTGGGAAACGGCGCTCGGGATCCGGATGCGCGCCACGCGCCAGGACACGGTCCAGCGACGCTGGCAGCTCGGGCCGCAGCGAGGTCACCGGCTGCGGTTGTCCACCCGGCTCAGGTCGCTCGCCGGTCAACGTCTCGTAGGCCAGCAGGGTCAGCCCATAGATGTCGGCCGCGGTTCCGATCGGTGCGCCGGCCAGCTCTTCGGGAGTGATGTACGCCACCGAGCTCTCGGCAGGGAGGGCGACCGCATCGATGTGGTCGG
>JBCBSO010000110.1:0-9250 GCA_039819205.1 Actinomycetota bacterium | reverse complement strand
GTGGAACTACAAGAAGCAGCTGCTGCGGATTCAGACCGAGCAGGGTGATGCCGCCGACAGCGAGTGGACCGAGATCAAAGACGACATCTTCTCCGACGAGTTCTTGCTCACCCGTCCGTTGCTCGAAGCGATCACCGCCGACGAGCCCGTCGTGCTGCTGATCGACGAGGTCGACCGCGTCGAGGTCGAAACCGAAGCGCTGTTGCTCGAGATCTTGTCGGACTACCAAGTGTCGATCCCCGAGCTGGGCACGATTTCGGCCAAGCAGATCCCGCTGGTGTTCCTCACCTCGAACAACACACGTGAGCTGTCCGAGGCACTGAAGCGTCGCTGCCTATACCTGCACGTCGATTATCCGCAGCTCGAACGCGAGCGCGAGATCGTGCTGGCCAAGGTGCCCGACATCACCGAGCAGCTCGCCGATCAGGTGGCGCGCATCGTGCGCTCGATCCGCCAGCTCGATTTGAAGAAGGCGCCAAGTGTGTCCGAGACGCTCGACTGGGCGCGCACGCTGCTGTTGCTGAATATCGACACGATCGACGAGCAGACGGCGAAGGACACGCTGAACATTTTGCTCAAGTACCAGACCGACATCGCCAAGGCGGCGAAGGAACTCTCGGTCGACGAGTAATGCTCGAACTGCTGAACGGCTTCGTCGTCGAGTTGCGCAACGCCGGCTTGCCGGTGTCGCTCACCGAGAACCTCGATGCGATGGAGGCGGTCCAGCACATCCCCATCGACGATCGCGAGGCGTTCAAGTACGCACTCGGCGCCACGCTGATCAAGAACCAGGCGCACTGGCGCAGCTTCGAAACGATCTTCGAGGTGTACTTCAGCCTGCGCGGGCCCGAGTACAAGCTGGTCGATGGCGACGAGGAGTCGCTCGTCGACGAGATGTGGCGCGAGATGCAAGAGCAGCAGCAAGGCCAAGAGGGCCAGGGCGGCGCCGGCGGGTTGGAGAATCTGACGCCCGAAGAGATCGCCCAAATGCTGATGTCGGCATTGATGAACGGCGACCAAGGAATGATGCGGGCGATGGCCCGCCAGTCGGTGCAGCGTTTCGCCGGCATGGAACCCGGTCGGCCGGTCGGCGGCACGTACTACCTGTACCGCACGCTGCGCAATCTCGACCTCGACGGGATGCTCGAACGGCTCATGGACGCCACCCGTGACGAGGTCGGCGGCGAGCTGACCCCGCTCGAAGAGCGTCTCGAGCGCGAGGAGTACGAGGACCGCATCGACAAGTTCAAGGGCGAGGTCGAAGCCGAGATCCGGCGCCGACTGGTCGCCGACCGGGGCGCCGAGGCGATGGCCAAGACGCTCCGCAAGCCGCTGCCCGAAGACGTCGAGTTCATGCACGCGTCGCGCGACGAGATGGTGTCGCTGCGCAAGGCACTCCAGCCGCTGACCCGCAAGCTCGCCGCCCGTCTCGCCCGCAAGCGCAAGCACGGCCGCAAGGGGCCGCTCGACTTCCGCAACACCGTGCGCCACTCATTGAGCTACGGCGGCGTGCCGGCCGAGCCGAAGTTCAAGTATCCGCGGCCCTCCAAACCCGAGCTGATCGTGGTCGCCGACATCTCCGGGTCGGTCGCCGCCTTCGCCCGGTTCACGTTGATGCTGGTCTACGCCATCCAGAACCAGTTCTCGAAGGTGCGCTCGTTCGTGTTCATCGACGGCATCGACGAAGTCACCGACTACTTCCGGGCCACCGAAGACATCACCGAAGCGATCCACCGGGTGAACACCGAAGCCGACGTGGTGTGGGTCGACGGACACAGCGACTACGGCCACGCCTTCGAAGTGTTCTGGGAGCGGTACGGCAAAGACGTCGGCCCGAAGTCGACGGTGCTACTGCTCGGCGACGCGCGCAACAACTACCACGCCAGCCAGAGCTGGGTGGTGAAAGAGATGCAGCACAAGGCGCGCCACGTGTACTGGCTCAACCCCGAGCCGCGTAGCTACTGGAACACCGGCGATTCGATCGTCGGCGAGTACGGCACCTACACCGACGGGGTCTACGAGTGCCGCAACCTGCGACAGCTCGAGACCTTCGTCGAGAAGCTCGCGTAGCGGCGGCCGGCCCGGGCCGGTGATGGCCCTCAGGACGCGGCGAGTGGCCCGTAGTCGCCGCGCCGGAGCTCCTCGCGCAAGTGCCACAGCGCGTCGGGCCGTACGCGTATGTAGCCGGTGAACGGCGCGCTGATCGCCAGGATCAGCGCGAGGTCGAGGGCGATCAGCACCACCATGCCGAAGATCGGGATGCTGGCCCACGGGTCGACGCCGGAGGCGAACGCCGATGCGTTGAGGCACAGCACCACCCCGCTGAGAAACGCCAGCACGAACAGCGGCGCCGGCAAGCCGTGCCCGGCGAGGTTGAGGCGGTCGCGCCGGGTCGTGGCCACCGTGCCCACTGAGCTCAGTAGATCGGCGGCCACCGTCGGCGTGGTCGCCACGTTGTTGGCGGTGGTACGCACCAGCACCTCGAGCGTGCGCAGCTCTGCGTCGGCGGAGTGGTGGCCGTGATGCACCGACATTGCCGGATCGCTCATCGACGTCCATTCGTCGTCGATCACTGCGTCGACGTAGTCGGCGAGCTGCCCGCGGATGCGCGCCCCGTCCTCGCCGACGGACTCGCTCGACAGGGCCAGACGGAGGCCGGCGTTGGCTTCAGCGCTGACCGTGGTTTCGGCCGTCCGGCTACGGGTCCATTGGTTGGCGATCACGAAGCCGGTGAGAAACGAGAACAACACCCCGACGGCAGGCATCAGCGCGGCCGCGGATTCGGACATACCAACTCGATCGCGACGGGTGATCACGAGGTCGACGAACACCACGGCAGCGAGAGTCCAGATGCCGAACCACGCGAGGAATCCGCCGAAGAGTGCGGGTGCCGACCAGCTACACAGCCGGGCGTAACGCGCTTCGAGCCAGCGCGCGGCCGGGCTGTGATGGTCCTCGATCATCGGAGTTCAATCTCGCGCATCGGGCAGGGCGTCGACGAAGGAGTGAACGTCGGAGCGCGTTCGCAGATGATGGATATCGGCGTGATCCCAGTAGCCGTCACGAATGAAACCGCCGTACAGCTCGCGGTACTTTGGTTGGTGCTGCCACGCCCACACGATGATGTTGCGTTCCGGGTCGCGGCTCATGAGGTTGCGCAACGTCTCGCGGTTGCCGTTCCACAGCTCCTCGCGGGTGATCACGCGTCGCACGCTGCGGCACGCAACGCGGGTGGTGACGAGCCAGCGCGCTCGGTCGAGGAAGACGATCGTGTCGGCGGCGCCTTGGACGAGGTCTTGCACCGGTCGATAGTTGCCGTCGACTACCCAGCCGTCGCCGGCGGTGGCCTCGGTCACGCGCCGACGAAACTCCGGCACGGGCAATGGCGTCCAATCGGGCTGATGGTTGATGGCATCGAGTTCGACGTGGCGCAACCCACAACGCTCAGCGACGACGGCGGCGAGGGTCGACTTGCCTGAGCCCGGCGATCCAACGATGGCGACCCGGCGCACGGTGTGTTCGTGGCGCGGGTCAGGAGCGCTGGTAGTTCGGCGCTTCTTTGGTGATCGTGACGTCGTGGGGATGGGACTCTTCGCGACCCGCCGTCGTGACCCGCATGAATCGCGCGCGGCGCAGATCGGCGAGGGTCGCCGCGCCGGCGTAGCCCATCCCGGAGCGCAAGCCGCCGACGAGCTGATACACGACATCGCCGAGCGGACCGGCGTACGGCACGCGCCCTTCGATGCCTTCGGGGACGAGCTTGTTGCTCGCCGCGCCGACCGGCGCGCTGTCGCGCGTCGGGCCATCGACCGACCCCTCGCTGGACTGCGCCGTGGCGTATCGATCGGCCGAGTCGCCGGTCATCGCGCCCATCGAGCCCATCCCGCGATAGCTCTTGTAGCGCCGGCCCTCGAACAGCTCCATCTCGCCAGGGCTCTCCTCGGTACCGGCGAGGAGCGAGCCGAGCATCACGGTTTCGGCGCCGGCCGCGATTGCCTTGACGATGTCGCCGGAGAACGTGATGCCACCGTCGGCGATCACCGGGACGCCCTTGGACCGCGCATGCCGGGCGCTGAACCAGATCGCCGAGAGCTGCGGCATACCTGCGCCGGAGACGACGCGGGTGGTGCAGATCGATCCGGCGCCGACCCCGACCTTGATGGCATCGGCGCCGGCATCGGCAAGCGCGTCAACGCCCTCTTCGGTGACGACATTGCCAGCGGTGACCGGCAGGTCGGGCCACGACCCCTTGATCCGTTCGATGGCCTTGACCACGTTGGCCGAATGGCCATGCGCGGTGTCGATCGACACTGCGTCGACGCCCATCGCAACGAGTGCGTCGACGCGTTCTTCGACGTCGCCACCCACCCCGATCGCCGCGGCACAGCGCAGGCGACCTTGGTCGTCGCGGGAGGCGTTGGGGAAATCGAGCCGCTTCTGGATGTCCTTCACTGTGATTAACCCGGCCAGACGGCCGCCATCGTCCACGAGGGGCAGTTTCTCGATGCGGTGCTGCTGAAGGATCGCCTTGGCCTCGTCGAGCGACGTGCCGACCGCGGCGGTCACCAAGTCGGACGACGTCATGAAATCGGCGACGGGACGATCGAAGTCGGTTCCTTCACAGAACCGGATGTCGCGGTTGGTCAGGATGCCCACCAGCCGGCCGTCAGGATCGGTGATCGGGACGCCGGAGAACTTGAAGCGATGCATCAACGCCTCGGCTTCGTGGAGGATCGCCGTCGGTGGCAGCGTGACTGGGTCGGTGATCATCCCCGACTGTGAGCGCTTGACCTTCTGCACCTCGGCCGCCTGGTCGGCGATCGACATGTTGCGGTGGATCACCCCGATGCCGCCGTGGCGGGCCATGGCGACGGCCATCCGTCCCTCGGTGACCTTGTCCATCGCCGCCGAGATCAGCGGGACGGCCAGGGTGATGTCGGCCGCAAAGGTTGCGGTGGTGTCGACAGCATCGGGCAGCGTCTCGGAGTAGCCCGGAATGACGACGACGTCGTCGAATGTCAGCGCATCGAAGCGGTCGAAGAAGTCGTCGTTGATGTTCGTTCGTTGGCTCATTCAGATACTCCGTTTCGTTCGTTCGGGCGGCACAGGTTGGCCAGGGTGTCGACGAGCAGGGTGTGTTCGGTGCGGTGCATTTCGGCCTCGAAATCGGCCAGCGACGTAGCGGGGTCGATCGTCACGGTGGCGGTGGCGAGTACCGGTCCATCGTCGACGCCCTCGTCGGGCACGAGATGGATCATCACCCCGGTCTGCGTACGCTCGCCGGCCTGGGCCTCGTTCCAGGCGCGCTCGATGGCGTTCACGCCCGGCAACTCGCCGGGCAGCGCCGGGTGCAAGTTGATGACCATGTTCGGAAACCAACCGAGGAAGCTCATCGTGAGAATGCGCATCCAGCCGGCCAACACCACACGGTCGGGGTCGAATCCCGACACCACGTCGGCGAGCCGGGCGTCGTAGTCGGCGCGTGCCTCGCCATCGTGACGGCCGACGTGCACGGTGGGGATGCCGGCGGCCGCAGCGCGGGGGAGTGCGCCAGCGTCGGCGTTGTTCGACACGACAGCCGCGACGTCGGCGCCGATGCGATTCGAGCCGCACGCATCGATGATTGCTTGCAGGTTCGACCCTGCTCCGGACGCAAGGACTACGAGCCGCGGACGGCGGGTGACCGTACCTTCGACCGGCCCTGATGAGCGTTGCTTCTCGACCGTGGCGTCCATGAGTTGAACCTAGCGACCGACCGGGCGACGCGCGGGGACGATGAACGAAAAGTGTGGCAAGCGGTGGGCACGTCCGTCTCGTCGAGGCAACCCCCGAGACAAACGCAACGCTCGAATCACCGGAGTCCCGCTCGCGAGTATCAGACGGCCGCAAAGCGCACAATGCCGGATATCGCTCAGGTCTCTTGACTGTTGCGACGGCGCTGATATCGAGCACGGCCGACGATTCCATGCCGGCTGGCGCTGAGGCCCGTGGTTCAGTCTGATGGAACCCACCGGATCTCGCGCGGTCGAAGACTCCAGTCGCAGTCGGTCAACGGCGGATCCCCGACGATCTGGAGGCGACCGTCGTTGCGGTGGTGCGGCGAAGAGACGCTCACACCCAAGCGGGCGGGGTCCTCGGGGATGGGCTCATCCTCCACGGTCCAGTTCCTCACGCGCACCCTCGCAGTCACGACGTACGAGCCCTGTTGTCGCTTGGCGAAGAGGACCCTGTCGTACTCGGTGCAGCGAGCCACGATGTCGCTCCAGCCGTTCTCCAAGAAGTACTCCTCATAAAGCGCAAAGACCGACGGCCCATCCACCGGATGAGGGAGGTCATAGACCCGCCCGGCGGCTGTCGAGCTTCTGCCGAAGGCGGCGTATTCGGTGTCGGCGACGACCTCGAACTCGTCGGTTGGTTCCGCCTGATCGGGTGCCACCTGGAGCAATGGATCGGTTCGAATAGTCGCGAGCCGCTTCCGATCCTCCGCTGCAGGCCCGCACGACACCAACGCGAGCAGCACCGTCAGCAGCCCGGCTGTTGCGAACCTCATCGCCACGCCTCACTGAGGCGCATGCGTTCAAGCCGTGCAACAACAGCAGCCACAGCGCAGCACGACCACAAGTCGACTCGGACCGTCATCGACCGACAAGAACCCACGCAAACTCTGTCGGCAGTGTCAGCATCAACCTCAAGTACAACGAGGCCCTGGCTGCACGCCGCTGACGGTTGGAATGCAACCCGGTTCCGCCCATATCCACAGTTGGGTCTCAGGTCAGACCCCCAAGGCTTAACGGCACGTCGCGGTCGGCTCGACCCGCTCGGAATTGCCTGCCAGTCAGTCGGTCACTATGTGCGCGAATCACCGTGATCGCGTGTGTCGGAAACCCGAGCGGGCTCGGCGCTTCCCGGACCGCTCGATACGGGACGGGTCCCGGGTCCAGACCCCAATCGGGCGGCACGGCGCTGTTGCTCGGAGGGAACGAGATGGTGTCGCTTTCCGAGCGAACTCGATCTCGAGACCGGCGCGTTCTCGCCGGAGGCTTTCGTCAGACGTTCCAGGGGTTGTCTCGCTTTCGTCGCGCGAGCACCGAAGAAGTCATGTGACTGAGTCGACGGCCGACGAGCGAGCTAGAACTGTCACAACGCGCCGGTCTGAGACGTCATGGGTCCTATGAGCACGAGCGACGAGGTGTCCGACGATGAGGTGTCCGACAGGGACCTCCGTGGGCTGCTGTTCTCGATCGCGTACCGGATGACCGGACGTGTGTCGATTGCGGAGGACCTTGTGCAGGACACTGAGCTTCGCTTGCTGGAGGTCGAGCAGCGTGGGGTGGAGATTCGGTCTCGCCGTGCACTGGCGACGACGATCGTGACGCGACTGGCGATCGATCAGCTGCGCCGGGAGGGACACAAGCGAGAGGTCTACGCCGGCGAGTGGCTCCCGGAACCGATCGTCACTGAGCCTGATGCTGATCCGCTCGAGCATGCGGGCCTGGCGGACTCGGTGTCGATGGCTGTTCTCGTTGTGCTCGAACGGCTCAACCCGGCCGAGCGTGCGGCGTTCCTGCTGCACGACGTGTTCGGGCTCGGGTACGACGAGATCGCCGAAACGCTCGGCAAGTCCGAGGCCAACGTCCGACAGATCACGGCGCGTGCCCGCAAGGCCATCGCTGCGGGCAGACGACGATTCAGTGCGACGCGGGAGCGGTCGTGGGAGATCGCTGGCGCGTTCCTTCGCGCGTCTGAAGTCGGCGATGTGGACGCCCTCGTCGGGCTGCTCGCCGAAGATGTCGTCGTCGTGGGCGACGGCGGCGGAAAGGTCGCAACACGCCGCCAACCGACGGTCGGCGCGGGCCCGGCGTCGCGGCTCGTCGCCAACATGTTCCGTTCGTTCGACCGTTTCGGCCTCGCTGCCTCGCTGATGTCGGTCAACTCTCAGCCCGGTGTCGTCGTCACCGACGCCGCCGGCCGTGCCGTCATCGTGATGGAGTTGGAGATCGGCGATGGAGCCGTCTTCGGCATCCGCGCCGTCGCCAACCCGGACAAGTTGACACACGTCCAGTAGCGAGCCGCCCGCCGGTGTGACGCCCGGCACGTCACAGGCGCGGTACGCCCGCCGTCTCAGATGACATGCACTCCCCACTCCTATCTGTTCGGAGGACGACATGAGAATTCTGATGACCGGAGCGACCGGCGTGATCGGTCGCCACACCATTCCGCTGCTGCTCGGCGCAGGCCACGAGGTCCGCGCTGTCGCTCGTACCCGGGCGGCGCGTCACGACCTCCGAGTCGCCGGCGCCGAACCGGTGAGCGTCAACCTGTTCGATCGCGACGAGATCCGCGCTGCCGTGGACGGCTGTCAGGCCGTGTTGCACTTCGCCACGTCCATTCCCCCGCTGCGCGTCGCAACGAAAGCCCGCTCATGGGTTGCCAACGACCGTCTCCGCGATGACGCCACGAATTTGCTCGTCGATGCAGCAATCAGTTCGGGGGTCGAGCGATTCGTGCTGGAGTCGATGACGTTCTTCTACACCGATCGCGGCGAGCACTGGGTCGACGAGTCGTCGCCCGTCGACGCAACGTGGCGGCCACTGCGGTCAGCGCTCGCCGCCGAACGCCACCTCAAGCGCTTCACCGAATCAGGCGCAGCCGGGGTGACACTGCGGTTCGCGCAGCTGTACGGGCCCGGCGACGTATCGCTCGAGTACCTCGACGCGATTCGCCAACGCCGGATCCCGTTGATCGGCCACGGCGACAACTTCGTGCCACGTGTTCACATCGCCGACGCAGCAACCGCGATCCTCGCCTCGCTCGCTGTGCCACCGGGGACCTACAACGTGTCCGACGACGACCCGCAACGGGCACGAGCGACCCTCGAACAACTCGTCGGCCTGCTCGACGCGCCTCGCCCCCGACGGCTGCCAACCTGGCTCGCCAAGGTCGCAGGCGGCTCGGCGGTCAGCACGCTCACCCGATCCCAACGCGTCAGCAACCAGCGGCTTCGCTCAGCGTCCGCCTGGACGCCGATCCACGGCAGCTCCGCAGACGGCTGGCCCGAGGTCGTCCAAGACGCCAACACGACCCAGTTCGCACCCACGGGACAGGCCGGTCGATGACAACACCCCAAAACAGCACACCAACATTCGAACCCGCAGAGCCGCCAATGCGGTGGCTCGGCGAAACTGGCGAGGCTGCACACATCGACAACGGCACCATCATCACGGCCGCGCCCGGCACCGACTGGTTCAAC
>JBCBSO010000109.1:0-9286 GCA_039819205.1 Actinomycetota bacterium | reverse complement strand
ACCACCGCATCCAGCTCCAATCGGCTGTGGCCTCGCCGATCGCGTCGAGCCGCAGCTCCGACGGACCGTGCCATGTCGCGAGCTGGAGCACCACGGCTCGTGCCAGGCTCGCCGCCTGCGCGACGTCGGCGTGCACGGCGACGACCTGTCCACAGTCCACGACGATGTCGATCGGCATATCGTCGGCCACGGTCGCCGCGGCGATTCGTGTGGCAACGTGATCGTCAATGCCATCCAGGGGTGCCGTGTCGATTGCCACGGCACCCCGTCCAATCGGGATGCGGATCGCGGTTCGGTCGTGTTCATCGACTGTGGTGAACCCGCCCATCCACACCGTTGATCGCTCGTGTCCGGTGCGCAGCCCGTCGATCACGCGCAGCGCCTGCGCGATCGTCGGCTGGCCGGCGCGGCCGCGCGCGGCGAGCTCGCTGGCATGCGCGGCAAACGACGCCACGAAGTCGTCCTCGGCGCGGGCGACCGATCGCCGTTCTCGGCGGTGCGCTCGACGGGCGCCGAATGCGCTCGCCATCCACGTCGCAATCGATGCGATCGCCGCAAGGCCGGCGAACAGGGCAAACATCAGCGAGCCGAACACGACGACGCCGACGACGGCGCCGGCGATCGACATGGCTGATGCGATCAATCCGGTTGCGGACACGCGCCGCGGCGCACCGAGTCGTGGCGGGAGATCGGGAACGGGACGCGCCCCCGGCGCGGTCGCGGCCGAGGCACGCCGAACCACTCGCTGCCACGGACTACGGGCCACATGGATCTCGCCAGCAGCCATGGCGCTGTCGCCACGCTCCGCGCGCGGCGGCCGGACGACCAGCACCGTCGCTCCCAGGTCGATCGACTGGGTCTCGGGATCGATCGGGTGCGGCTCGACCTCGATCGGCGCAAGTCCTCCGAGTTGCAGAAAGTCGATATCCCCGGTGCGGTCGACGACGAGCAGACCGACGTATGGCTCAAGCAAGGGATCGGCGATCGAAATTGCAGCATCGGCGGCTCGTCCGACGGCATAGCGCCCGGGGCCAAGAGCCCGCCATCGTCCACAGTCGGGTCCGGCGACCGCGGCAATCTCGACCACCGCTGCGGCGCTGTCTTCAGGCCCGGATGTAGAGATGTCGCTGACGGCGGCCGGGCCGACGTGCGCGCCCACGCGCAACGCGGCGACATCGACGAGGCGGGTCGCGCCGTCGACCATCGAGCCCTCGATCGCAAGGGGCCCACGGTCCAGGTCCAACGCCGCGGCCAGATCGGCGACCACGTCGCCGTCCGACGCCGGGTGCACGCGCCGCGCGCGTCCCCGATGGTCGATGATGTCAAACGAGTCGACGTCGTGTTCAGCCACGACCAAGGGTGGGCACGCGTGCCGTCCGAGCGGAACCGACATCGGTACTGGTTCGCTCTCACAGCGCGCTGACCAGGTGCTGTGAACCGCCATCACCGACCGTGTGAGCAGACTCACCGGTGGCGCCGGCCGGGCATCGGCGCCCGCTGGCGAGCCTGTGAGGGACCCGGTGATGGGCACGGCAGAGAGTGCCGCCATGCAACGACACGCCGCCCTCGACCATGCCCTCCCCCGCACTCCGCTGATGCGCTCCTTGAGTCGGGAGTGGCGGCGAATGCGCCGATCCCCCGACGCAGTCGCCCGCGCCCGGCAGTGGGAGACCGGCGACCCACACCTCAGTCAGCTGCTCGATGGGTTGACCGACCTCGAGCAGCTGATCGAGGCGGCGGGCCGAGCGCAACCGCACGGTGACGACATGATGCGCGAACTCGTGCGGCTCGCCCGTCGGGATGAGTTGGCCGGGCGCGTCGCGCTCGCAGCAGTCGCGCCAATCGCCATCGGACGAGCGGTGCGCTTCGGTTTCTGCGACCGGCGTGAGGGGGTGGTCGACATCGTGGTCCCGGCCGTGTGGCTGGCGATCAACGGGTTCGATCTCGATCGTCGTCCGGGATCCATCATCAACGCGCTCGCCGCTGACGCGGTGTATCTGGCGTTCCGTCGAGACCATCGACGATCGGGCCGACGAGAAACGCCGGTGCCACTCTCCGCGGTCGACGAGATGGCGGCACCATCGTCCCAGCCGACCGCGCTCGAGGAGCTCGCCACGGTGGTCGCGTCTGCCCGCGCCGCGGGGGTCGACGATGAGCATCTCGACATGATCTCGGCGGTTGCCGCGGCCGACTCGATCGCCGAGTTGGCAAGCGCACACGAGGTGACCACCCGCACGATCCGCAATCGCCGTCGTCGCGCCGTGGCGAAGGTGCGCGCCGCGGTCGCGGCATGACGCTGACAACACCAGCGCGCCGCGGGAGCGTCAATCTCGTAGCCTCACACCGTGCCCGCCCGGGTGGCGGAACTGGCAGACGCGGGGGGCTTAAACCCCCTCGGAGGAAACTCCGTGTGGGTTCGAATCCCACCCCGGGCACCAACTAGCAGGTACTTCGCGCCTTCGATTCGCTGCGGACCCAACCGAGTGGAGTTCGGGGTGCACCGAGCGCCCTAGTTCGATCGCCTCCTCACCGGCGCAGGACGACTGGAACGAGCGATGTGTGATGGCACCGAAGCGCGCTCGCAACTGCGGTGTTGCGTCGGCACATTCGTAGACCCGATGTCCAACTTCCACCGGTGCGGATGGGCTACGACATCCGACGCAGACCAGGTCGCGGGTCGCCGAGTGGACCGCCGACTTCCACCCGGGACGAGACGCTGCAGATGGGCGAGAAGATCTTGAGACTCGACGATCGGACTGGGCGCAGTCCGTAACGATCATCGGGACGTTCGAACGCTCCGCCCCGGCGCTCGGGCGAAGTGCGGATCTGTAGCGGTGGTGTCTGATACCGCCACTACAGAGGAAAGGTGACCGTTAGTCCGCCTCTTCGATCCGTTCGCAGAAGCTCATGCCGAAGTTCATCTCCGGCGGTGCGTCGGGACCGTGTTCCGACCAGCGCTCGACCCACGAGCTCGCGTGGGCAGCAACGTCGGGATGTCCGAAGATCTTCTCGGCGTCGGCGAACTCATCGACTTCGAGTAGGTCGAAGTGGCGGAACCCTGGGTCGCCCTGGCCGTCGCCAACGATGTGGTAGCCGTGGTAGCTGCGAACCTCTGGCCGGGCACGGAACACCGGATAGTCGACACGACGCATGAAGTCGTCGTACTCCGCGAGGTCGGTGTCACGACGGAGGTTGTACGTCAAGAGCAGCAGACGTTTCGGCATCGGGTGGTCCTTTCGGTTGGGTGAACGGGTGCGGAGCGCTCCAGCGGCTGGCCGTCAGCCGACCGAGGTGTCGATGCCGTCGTCGACGAGTTGCCGTTCCATCATGTCGACGTGGTGGTTGTGGGCGCACGACGCAGCCAGCCGTCGCACGACGAACCGCTCGTCGGCATCGACCACTTCCACGTTGGCGCCGCCGGCAACACTCAGCGCCATCCCCGGCTCGACAGCGAGATCGACCGTGTCGTAGTGCAACGCAGGAATCGACTGGCGGATCAGTGCTGACCCGTCGAGCACGTGCCACAGCTCGCTCTCCGCAAGCATCGAGAAGAATCCCGCAGGAAGCCAGCAGTCGGTGACCGCCGCGATCGGCTCGGCGAGGATCGGCGACACGCGACACGCGCGGCGACCACGATCCCAGCTGAGGAACTCGTCTGGCGTACGGCTTGGTCCGCTGGCAACGAACCGATGAAGGCCCTCGTGGTAGTCGAGGAGGCGAGTTTCCCGGCGATGGTGCCAGCCATTACGCAGCCACGACGGCGGCTGCCGATCCTGCGCATCGTCGACGACGAGCAGCTGCGACCAGTCGCGCGTCTCGACCTGATCGCTCACGTCGCGGAGCGTGAGGTCGGGCACGCCCGGGACGTCGCTGGGCGCGCCGTCGATGAGTCCGAGCGAGATCATCCGTGCCAGATGGAGCTCGTCGTAGTAGACGGGCCCGTTCATCGCGTAGATGTTGGCGTGCGGCGCCTCAGTGCCGACCGCCGGCGGTTCCCAGTTCATCTCGCAGCCAGCGGGAATCACGTACACCGACCCCGGGCGCAGCACGGTCGCGACAGTTGCACCGTCGGACTGGGTCGCCTGCGCCGGCGTCACGCCTCCGGTGCAGTACTGCACCTCAGGGTGGACGAAGTTCCAGTCGAGGATCGGATACGGGAAGACCTCGATTCCGGACTCGAGACCGCGCGCCGTGAAGAACTGGCCGATGTACAGCCGTCGGTCCATCGGCAGTGGCAGCTCGAAGTACTCCGTGTGATCGGCCCGAGCCGCAGTTGGAACCGGACGGTGCGCGAACGACTCATCGAGTTCGCGCAGCCGCCGCACCTCTGCCGCATCGACCGCAGGACCGGACCGCGGCCGCTCGCGCGAGGCCAACGCGGCGTAGTAGTCCCGGCCGGTTCTCGTCATCGTCAGCCAGCGTCTCGCATCGCCGCGCGTCGAGCAACCGTCGCGTCGGTGTTCACCGCCAACGTGTCGTCCAGCACCGACCCGGTGATGACGACGCCGTACACCGACTCGGCAGCCTCGACCGACACGAAGTGTTCCTCGACGTCGCCCAGCACGCGCTTGGGATCTCGGTCGAGCGGATAGCCGTAGCCGCCGCCGCCTTGGTCGACCGCACGCACCACTTCGCCCGGCTCAAGCGTCAACTGCATGAAGGCCGGCTGGACGTCGACGGCACCTTCGGCGTCGACCTTCTCATTGATGCCGACCGTGCTGTCACCTCCGCCGTGCACGCCACGCGGCACCCGCCGTTGTCCGTTGGTGATGTTGATCACGGTCATCTCGTTGAGGCGCGGGCCGTACACGACCTCGGTCGCCGGGCCGCCACGGAACTCACCGGCGCCTGCGGTGTCTTCCAACACCCGCATCGACTGAACGAGGAACGGGATCCGTTGCTCGTCGATCTCGACGCTGTCTCGGTAGAGCAACCCTGCGCCGGGCGGGATCAGGTAATACGTCAGGCCGTCGCTGGTCGGCGTTCCCGGTCCTCCTCCGCCCATCAGGAACACTTGGTCGACGTAGTCGCGGCCACCATGCCGCGGATCGGTTCCCGACACGACGCCAGCGCCCGCCGAGTTCGACCAGTTTCCTTCCGCCATGCCGCTGCCAAGCTGGGCGAACGCGTACTGCGCCATATTGACCAAGATGTCGACGGTGGGAGCCGTGGCGCACGAGGCGCTGTGCGGGTGCACTGGAATACCGAATGCGCAGTTCTCGCGGAGCACGACGTCGACACAGCGCAGCGTGCCCGAGTTCAGCGGCACGTCGTCGAGACAGTTGAAGATGCCCTGCATCGTGCCCATCGTCGCCGTCGCCTCTGTCAGGTTCAATCCGGCGTCGAGGCAGTCGGGATTGTCGGTCTGGTCGACGGTGATCGATCCTCGTTCGGCGTCGATGACGTAGGTCGCTTTGACGTTGATGCCCTCTGGGAGCAGGTCGCCGACCGGATCGTGGCCGGCCTCGACGGTGACCTCGCCGCTGCTGTACCCGCTGCGGATCGCCTGCCGGGTTCGCCGTTCGGAGTAGTCGAACCAGGCGTCGACGAAGTTCTCGACCTGCGCCGACCCGTACTGGTCGAAGTACTCCTTGAGTCGCTTCTCGCCGACACGCGCGGCGCCCACTGCCGCTGTGTGGTCGCCGTACCAGATCTCCGGCACTCGGATCCGCCGGCGGCACATGTTGATGATGTCCTGGTTCTCTTCGTACTCGGACTGCACCTTCACGCAGGGGAAGATCAACGCACCTTCCTCGTACACGTCCTTGGCACCTGCCATGTAGGTGGTTGGCAGTGCATTGCCCACGTCGGCCTGGTGACACGTGACGACCACGGTCGCTCGGTGCACACCATCCCAAAAGACCGGAACGATGATCGCATGATCAGCCGGATGGGTGCCGCCGTCGTACGGATCGTTGTGCAAGTACGCGTCACCTTCGGCGAAGTTGGGGTGCTGACGGTGCATCGATCGCGCCTGCAACGTCGAGGCGTAGATGTGGATCGGCAGGCCTTCGGCCGCAGCGATCAACTCGCAGTCGGGCGTGAGGATCGAACACGACATGTCGCGCGCCAGTCCGATCACCGACGATCGCGCCGTCAGGATCACGGTGTTGGTCATCTCCCGGACGATCGCCTCCATGCGGCTGGCCATCACCGCGAGCTCGATCGGATCGAGCTCACGCACCGCGGTGTCGGTCGTGGCCTTCGTAGTGGTGGATGAGTCGATCGTGGCGGTCACGATGCCTCCTCGTTCGAGTTGGTGAGATCGGTGCCCGACGACGCTGATCCTGTATCGAGTAGGTAGTGGCCGTGCGACGTGAGCGTTGCGGCGTGGCCCGGATACACCACGATGGTGGTCGTTGGCTCTTCGATGATCGCCGGGCCGTCCACGACGGCACCCGGTGCGAGCTGCGCCCCGAAGTAGACCGCTGCGTCCTGGCGTCCTGACCCTCCGAAGTACGCCGACGTCGAGCGTCGCTGACCCTCGTCGAGCTGGGTCTCGATCGTGGTCGCGGCCGGCGACGGGAGCGGGGCCGTGATCCGTACCTTCCAGTTGATGCACTCGACCTCGCTGTTTGGCTCGGTCACCGAGTACAGCCGCTGGTGCGTGTCGTGAAACGTTGACACGATCCCGCCGATATCACCCTCGTCGAGGTCGCCAGGAACGTCGAGCGGAATCTCGATCTCCCACTGTTGACCCACGTAGCGGGCTTCGGCGAACACCGACAGCTCGAACGAGTCGATGTCGTGCTTGGCCAGGTCACGGCCGAACGCGCTTGCCGACGAGCGGAGGTGGGCGAGTGTCTTGTTGACCGAGGCGAAGTCGAAGTCGTTCGATCGGGCGTAGCAGCTTGCAGCGAAGTCCATCACGATGTCGGAGTAGTGCGCTCCACATGCACTCAGACCACCGGCGGTTCGGGGGACGAGGACGCGTCGACAACCGAGCGCCTCGGCGATCGGCAAGATGTTCAATCCGGCTGCGCCGCCACCGGCGACGATGATGCTGTCGCGGGGATTGATGCCATCGTTCACCGTGACCTCACGAATCGCCGAGATCATCTGCTCGTTCGCCAGCTTGATGATTCCGAGGGCCGTGTCGTCGCGGCGCATCCCGAGTTGCTCAGCGAGGCGATCGACCGCAGTGTCGGCGGCGGCGACGTCGAGCTGCATACGGCCACCGAGGAACTGGTCGGGATCGATGAAGCCGAGCGCCACGGCTGCATCGGTCACGGTGGCGTCGGTTCCACCTCGTCCGTAGCACGCGGGGCCGGGCACCGACCCGGCGCTCTGCGGACCGACGCGCAGCAGACCGCCCTGATCGACCCACGCGATCGAGCCGCCGCCCGCACCGATGCTGCGAACGTCGACGGTCGACATCCCGAGGTTGTGGCCCACCCACTTTCCTCTGAGCCACGTCTCGCGCGAGTACTTCACGGCGCCGCTACGCACGAGGCTCACGTCGAAGGTCGTTCCGCCGGTATCGCACACGATGATGTCGTCGCCGGTGTCCTCTTCACGCGAGTACGCCAGGCTGGCGAGTGGTGCCATCGCCGGGCCCGACTTCACCGACAGAATCGGCCGCTCGATGATCTCGTCGGCATGCATCACGCCACCCGTCGATGCGCTCACGAAGAGCTGGCCGCCGAACCCTGCGGCCTGGAGATCCGAGTCGAGGTCGCGGAGGTGGGCCTGCATCAGCGGCTTCAGCGACGCGTCGATGCACGTCGACGACGCCCTCGGGTACTCGCGGATGATCGGATTGAGCCTGCTCGACAGCGTGTACGGCACGTCGGGCAGCGCCGATTCGAGCAACGCGGCGACGCGCTCCTCGTGGTGGTTGTTGACCGTCGACCAGAGCAGGCACACCGCGATCGCCTCGATCTGCAGTGCGCGTAGGCGTTCGATCGTGTCAGCCACGGCGGCTTCGTCGAGTTCACGCTCAACGCCACCTTCGGCGTTGATTCGTTCGGGTATCTCGAACGTGTACTTGCGCGGAACGTACGGCGGGATCGGATCGTTGCTGAGGTCGAACACGCCCTCCTTGCCACCCTGCCGGTAGTGCAAGATGTTGGGGAACCCTGCGGTGGTCAGAAACGCTGTCTTGGCAACCTTGCCCTCGACGATTGCGTTGGTCGACCTGGTGGTGCCGTAGATGAGGACGTTGCATCCGCGCAGCACCTCGTCGGCCGACACGCCGAGCGACTCGGCGGCGTTCTCCAGACCGGCGCGAAAGCCCCGATAGCTGCGCTCGGGAGTGGTGAGCGCCTTGCCGAGTGTGAGGGTTCCTTGATCGTCGGCGATGACGACATCGGTGAAGGTACCGCCGACGTCAGCGGACACGCGATACATCGGTCACCCCCGTGTCGAACGACGCCATCCAGGCCTGGTGATGCGATGCGACTCGATCCAACCCCTGCATTCGACCATCCGAGCATCGTCGCATGTGTGGTCGAAAGGACACCTGTCCTGCGCGTGCTCAGGTGACCTGTGCGGGCTCGTCGTTGCGATCGTTCGCAGGACGTTCGGGCGTCGCTCGACGGCGCGGCCGTCGGAGGCGGAACTCGCGACCGTTCATGATTCCGTTTGGCCGCACCAGCAGCCCGACGACCAGCACGAACGCGATACCCAGGTTGGTCAGGCCAGGGCGTTCAGGAATCGACAGGCCGAACAGCGAGCCGGCCTCGGCGCGGCGCAGCAGCTCGGTGAGCGTCGACACGATGATGCAGCCGATGACCGCGCCCGACATCGAACCGATACCGCCGAGCACCACCATCGAGATGACGACGAAGGTCAGGTCGATGAAGAACAGCCCCGGCGTCATCGTGCCGAGGAACTGCACATAGAGCGATGCGGCAACGCCGGTCACGAACGCCGAGAACACGAACGCCAACGACCGTTCGCGGCGCACGTTCACTCCGAGCGCCTCAGATGCTCGCTCGTCCTCGCTCGATGCTCTCAACCTGACGCCGTAGCGCGAGCGCTGGAAGGCCCAGATGGCAAACAATGCGAGCACCGCGGCGATGAGCATGCGATCACGGGTGGTCGTCGCAGGTACGCCGGCCAGTCCGCGCGACCCGCGCGTGGCATCGAGCCAGCCACGGGCGACGTTCTCGGCGATGAACAGCAGCGCCACGGTGGCCAGCCCTGCGGGCAAGCCGGAGAGCCGCATCAGCGGGGCGGCCATCACCGCAGCCGCAATCGCGGCCACGCAGCCGGCCGCGACGATGGCGACGAATGGCGAGGCGTTGAGATCGCGTACCCATGCGGGTGCATCTGGGAGCAGGGT
>JBCBSO010000108.1:0-9297 GCA_039819205.1 Actinomycetota bacterium | reverse complement strand
CGGGCCACGGTGTGACAGATGGGGTCAGACCCCTCGTGTCACACCTGTGACACGAGGGGTCTGACCCCATCTGTCACACGTGTGTCACGACGCGACGGTCCAGCCGTCGGGTCCGCGGTGCCAGAGGCGGGCGTCGAGCACGGCGCTGAGGGGGAGCGGGCCATAGAGGTGGGGGAACAACTGGTCGCTATCGGGCACCGGTTCGAAGCGGACCGGATCACTCAGCCGGGCCGGGTCGATCGTCAGCACGGTCAGCTCGTCGAGGTCGCCGTAAAACCGGTTCGCCGTGGCCACGAGCTGCGCCCGCGTCGAGAGGTGGATGAAGCCCACCGTGTCGAGCGTCATCCCACGTGTCGACATGCGGTACTCGCCGTCGCGGTAGGCGTCGATCCAATCTTCGACCAGCGCGATGTGGAACAGCGGCTGGTCGCTGGCGCGGTGTTCACTCGTCCGATCCTCGCTCGTCACAGCGTGCCCTCATCCAGGCGGCGGCGGACCTCGACAGCACGCAGGCGCACGTCGTCGAGATCCTTCAGCCGGGCTGCGGCACGCACCTGGCGGGCCATGCGCGGGTGGCGATCGAAGCGTTCGCTGTGCCGGGCCATGAAGTCCCAATACAACGTGGTAAACGGGCAGGCATCGTCGCCGATCCGCTTGCGACGGTCGAAGCGGCACGATCCGCAGTAGTCCGACATCGTGTCGATGTAGTTGCCGCCAGCTGCGTACGGCTTGGTGGCCATCACGCCGCCGTCGGCCCACTGGCTCATGCCGATCACGTTGGGCAGCATGACCCATTCGGCGCCATCGATGAAACGCTCCCACATCCACTCGGTCATCCCCCACGGGTCGACCCCGTGCAGCAGTCCGAGGTTGCCGAGCACCATCAACCGTTGGATGTGGTGGTTGTAGGCCCGGGTTCGCAGCCCGTCCATGCTCGCTTGTACGCAGGCCATGTCGGTCGGCGCGTCATCGCGCAGTGCCGGTGGTACCGGGCGAGTGGCGTCGAGTTCGTTGCGCGACCGGTAGGCGGGCATCTGCTGCCAGTAGATGCCCCACACGAACTCGCGCCAGCCGATCACTTGCCGGATCATGCCCTCGGCCGAGGCGATGGGCACGCGCCCTGCGTCGTAGGCCGTCTGCACGGCGTCACACACCTCGGCCGGCAGCAATAGTCCGATGTTGATGTATGGCGACAGGGTCGAGTGGGCGAGGTGCCACGACTGTGTTGTCATCGCGTCTTCGTGCGGACCGAACATTGGCAGCAGGCGGTCCACGAAGAACCGCAGGCGGGCGAGTGCCGCGCGCCGTGACGTCGCCCATGTGCCGTCGGGGTCGTCGCCCCATGCGGTTGCGGGCAGCTCGGCGATCACGTCGTGGTCGGTTGCGTCGAGGCGCGAGCGTGGCGGTGTCGGCCATCGGGCGTCGGCCGGCGGTGGCTCCCGGTTGTCGTGATCGAAGTTCCAACGACCACCGGCGGGTTCAGCGTGGTCGCCATCGCCCTCCATCAGGTAGCCGAGCGTCCGTCGTCGCCAGCGGTAGAAGTCCTCCATCTTGAGCGAGCGACGGCCATCGGCCCACTCGGCGAACTCGTCGTAGTGGCACAGGAACTGGTTCGACCGCACGAGCTCGGCACCGAGTGATTCCGCGAGCGCGTGGCCGTCCCACGAGTTGGGCTCGGTCATCACGAGCCGTGCCGGTCGGAACTCCTCGATGTGTTCGGTGATGCCCGATCGCATCGACGCCGCTTGGCGGAGGTCGACGTCGAAACCGGCGGCGCGCAACTCGTCGGCGAAGCGGCGCATTGCGGCGATCACCAAGTGCAGCCGCTGGCGGTGCCAACGGCGGCGACCCAGGGTTGCCGCGCTCTCGACCAGCACGACCCGATCATGTGCGGGGTCGGCGGTGGCCAACGCGCCGATCGCTCGGTTGAGCTGGTCGCCGAGGACCCAGATGCTCGAACGGCGCACGTGGCGAGCTTGATCGATGAACAGCGGGCCCGTCTAGGCCAGCTCGGATGCCGAGGACGCGACCGACACCGCCCGGTCGACGCGTGTGCGGTGGAGCTGGTCGCGCAGCCGCGCGTTCGACACCACGAACGACACGTCGCCGCCGGCGTCGCGGGCGAGTGCCGCAACCCCGAGCAGCACTCCCAGCCCTGCGTCGTCGATTGCGCCGACGCCGTCGAGATCGATCGCCAGATGCTCGCCCGGAAATCGGCGGATCGCCTTGGTCAGCTCATCGCGCAGATGCGGCACGGTGGCCAGATCGACCACACCGCCGACAGCGACGACTGGCACGTTGCCGATCGTGTCGGTGCGCAATTGCAGGACCACGCAGCAACGTTACCGACCGTCAGGCACCGGCTCGATCGTCATCGTCACGGTGGCGCGGTGCTCGATCGGCGGCAGCAGCCGGCCGATCAGAGCGACGTCGGTCGGGTTCGTCGAGCGGACGGTGACGGTCACGGTGTCGGCCGATCGTCGAGTGGTGACGGTGATCGGGAGCGACGTGGTCCGCCGCGCCGCTCGATCGGCGGCCCCGGCGCTGTCGGCCGCCACGCTCGCAGCGCGCGCCGCCTCGCGCGCCGCGAGTTCGACGGCGATCTCATCGCGGACGACCACGGCGATCTGCGCCGCCGCAAGCACCACGATGACGAACACCGGGAGAGCGAGTGCGGTTTCCACCGTCGCCTGCCCGCGATCGCGGTTCACACCCGGTCGATCACGCTGTCGATTGCGCGGTTGAACAGCCGGCTGATGCGCGCTGCGCCGCCGCCAGCCGTGGCCCATGCCACGACGAGCAAACCGACCAGCGCCGCGGCAAGCAAGATCAGCGCGTACTCGGTGGTGGCCTGGCCGCGTTCGCCAAATCGGTGGCGGCGATAGTCGGCGAATGTCGTCGGCAGCGTCAGCAGGCGGACGTACGTATACAGGGCAAGGTCATTCATCGGTGGCTCCATCGGTGGTGGCAGCGGGTCGTGTCGACAACGACCGCTGCTTGGCGAGACAGGGGCAACGCTCACGGTGTGGCGTCGCCGAGTGAGGCCAGCGCGGCCAAGATGGCCGGGACGATGGCCAACAGGACGAATGCAGGCAGTGTGCATCCGACGAGAGGGAACGACAGCTTCACGGGAAGGCGACGAGCGGCAGCATCGTCGAGGCGCCGACGTTCGGCGCGGGCTTCGAGGGACAATCGATCGAGCACGGGTTCGAGCGGTGTTCCGTAGCGATCTGCCGCGCCGATGGCGTCGGCCACCACGGCTGCACGTGTGCCGAATACTGCCGTGAGTTCGTGCAGCGCATCGGCCAGGCCCTCGCCACGATCGAGCCGCTCGACGACGGCGGTGAACGCGAGCGCAGTGGCATCGATGCCGTCGCCAGCAAGCGCACGAACCGCGAGGTGCGGCGTGAGCCCTGCATGAATCATCAACACGAGTCCATCGATGGCATCAGGCAGTTCGAGTGCGTGCTCGCGTGCCGCACGGCGGGTGCGCTGCACCCTCACTTCGACCGCCGCACGATCCGCCGCATCCACCGCCACCCAGCAGCGTTGAGCATCAGTCCGAGCGCTACGAGCAACGCGCCGTGCGGTGCGGTGACCACGTGGCGAATGTCGGCATCAACCGCTCCGAGAAGTAGCAGCGTGACGATCGGCAACGCGGTGAGCACGCGCGCCGACATCTCGGCTTGTGCGCTCTGTGCAGTGCGCTCCTGATCGTCGGCCGCGCGCTGGCGCAACGCGGCGCCGACCCGGTCGATCGGTGCCGCCGATGGTGCGCCGACCCGCGCCGCAGCGGCGACCACCGACAGCGCGAGCCGCAGCGCCGCAGGCCCGCGCTGCCGGAGCGGCTGCTGCCCGCTGAGCGCATCCGCAGCGGTGGAGAGGTCACGGCCGCGCGACAGGTCGTGGCGCAGCGGCGCAGTCGCGGTGGCCACCGCCGTGTCGCGGGCGGGCGTCGCTGCTGCGGCGTGCATGGTGTCGCCCGACCGCATCGAACGGGCGAGCTGATCGCACCACTCGGCGACGCCGCCAACCGTGACGCGCCCGGCCCCCAACGGTCGCCATCGTCGAACCCACCGCAGTAGCCCAAACACTGCGACGGCGTGCCGCCAGTCGCGAGCGGTCGGCGCTGGTTCAGTTCCCCGGCGTGCCGGCGGGCTCGGCCGCACGGCCACCCCGGCGGCGAGCACCGCCAGTGCCGCACACACCGGCGCCAGCACCGCATCGCTCATCGGTGGCCACCGCGGGTACGGCTGGGCTCGGCGACGATGGTCAGCCCCTCGTTTGCGAGTACTGCGAGCTGGGTCGTACGGATCGGCCGCACGCCGTCATCCGCGGCGGTGGGCTCGACGATCTCCACGATGCGCCGGTGACCGGACCGGTCACGGGCGACGTGGATCACGGCGTCGATCGAGCTGCTGAGCTGGCGACGGATCGCTGACAGCGGCCAGGACGGCGCGGCCTGCATGATGAGTGTCTCCAACCTCACAAGTGCGTCGGTCGCCGAGTTGGCGTGGCAGGTCGAGCACGACCCGTCGTGGCCGGTGTTCATCGCCTGTACGAGCGCAACGACTTCGTCGCCGCGCACCTCGCCCACCACGATGCGGTCAGGCCGCAATCGCAACGTGGTGCGTACCAGGTCGAGCATGGTGATCGCCCCTGGTCCGTTGTCGGTGGGCGGCCGGGTTTCCAGGCGGACGGCACCGTCGCGGCGAATCGGCAACTCGGTGGTGTCCTCGACGACGACCACGCGCTCGTCGCGCTCGAGCTCGGCGAGCAGCGCCGCCAGCAGCGAGGTCTTGCCAGACGATGTGCCGCCCGACACGACGACGTTGGCGCGTCGGTGGAGCAAGTGCCGGCACACCGCGATGCCTGCGTCGTCGGTGAAGTCGGCGAGCGGTCGATGGTGCTCAGCGAACCGACGCACCGTGACCACGGGCCCTTCTGGTGACGCCGGTGGCAGCACGGCGCACATCCGGTGCCCACCCGGGAGACGGGCGTCGACGATCGGATTGGTTCGGTCGACCCGCCGCCCGATCGGCGCGAGTGCCCGCTCGATCGCGGCCAGCAACCGCTTCGTGGTGATCGTGCCGGCACGCACCAGCCGACCGTTGCGGTCGATCAGGATGTGTCCGTTTCTGTTCACGAGGACCTCGTCGATGGTCGAGTCGTCGATCAGCGCCTGCAGGTCGTCGAAGCCGGTGAGCCGGGCGAGCGCCGCGTCGACCAGGCGGGCGCGCTCGTCCGCGGTGGCCAACGGCGCCACCGTTGCAGCGATGCGGCGCACCACCTCGTCGACATTGCCTGACTCGCGCGCGGCCACGCGACAGATCGCGTCGACTGGTTCGGTCGGCCCGTCGCTCGGTGTGCCGGGATCGATCATGTGCGCACGCTCACGTCAGCAGTGATCGCAGCGCTCGGTGGGTCGATCTCGGCAGCGGTGCGGAGATCAGTCCTGCGTCGACCGCTTGGAACACAGCGCGGTCGTGGCGCACACGTGCGACGACCGGCGCGCCGACGGCGTCGGTGACCGCCCGCACCGGCATTGTGCGGCCGTGCTCTTCGAGCAGGATGACGCCGGTCGGTTGGGCGTCGAGCTGACGGGCGAGCGACAGCCCGAGGAAGCAGCGGCGAGTCACGAGCAATGCACGATCGGCGGCATCGATGAACTCGGGCGGCGGGTCGCCGGTGCCCGCGTCGACGTAGGCGTGTCGTTCGGCCTGTCCCGCCCAGTCGGCGCACCACGTGGCCAACATTGCCCAGCGCTCGTCGAGCGTGCGCCGGCGCGTGCGGTCGGCCGGACGCGGTGCGGTGTCGCGGTGTGCAGGGAGGACAACCAGCTCCCCTGGTCCGCGGATGAGCAAGTCGGCGAGGTGATCGGCGGGCGCGTCGCTGGCCAGCCAATCGTCGACGCCCGGCCGGTCACGACTACCGATGCCAAGTGCCCTGGGCACATCGCCGTCGAGGTCGACGAGCATCGTCGGGAGCGGTTGGGCGAGCGCCAACGCGCAGGTGGTGAGCGTCGTGCCGGTGCCGCCCTTGGCGGCCCACAACACGGTGAGCATGAGATTCCCCGGTCTGGCCAACAGGCCGTTGCGTCATCGGGGAGGAGTCGGCACGGTCGAGAGTATCGACGCGGTCGATGGGACCCAACGTGGTCGTCGCCGGTAGCGTCACCGGCGGAGGTGTCTGAGCGCCTGGTGGGCTCCACCGCCTTCAAAGCGGCTGGGACGGGCGACCCCCGTCCGGCGGGTTCGATTCCCGTCCACCTCCGCCAAACAGTCCCTGGTCACGAGGCCTTTCTCCGTTCGAGATCGGCCTCGTGGTCACGGATTGGTCACGGCGCTAGAGCGCAGCGACCTCACAACCGCTTTCATAGAGGCTGAACTGGGAGGGTTCAGTCACCTCTTGAACCTCTGCGTGATCTGGAGTGACGCTCGCAGCCACGCCCATCAGGTGTGCTGCGATCACACCGTCGGCCGAGCCCGGACGAGCTTCGTGGTGAGTCGTCGCATCAATGACGATCTCCCCCAGCACTGCGTCTGTTGTCCCGAGTTGACTCGGACTCGGTCTCGGGCCTCGACCACCCAGACGAACCGTGGTAGATGCAACTGGCGATACAACGTGCCTACGGCTGCCGGGTGGACGCGACTTGCGCGACTTTTGAACTCGCACCCTTGCAGCGCATAGAGCCCGCCGAGTCCGTGTATTGGGAGATGTGCGAGGCGCTGCACCGGGAGTGGGAAGCCAATTCCGCGACAACTCAAGAGCGAGTCGCGTGAGCCCCGGTGCTCTACTCACCTCGCCTAGGTGCTGAAGGATGCGCAGCACTGCAGACGGCGCTAACGGCTCAATCGTCGACCGAGCCGGTCTGCTCGCGCTCGGCGCAGCGCTCGAGGATCCGTGGGTACGCGACATCTGCGACCTGGTCGACGCGCTCAAGTGTGATCGGGTACGGGTCGGTCATGTTCGTCAACGTGGAGCGGAGGCTCGCCAAGACCTCGTCCGGCGGCCACGTGGTGAACTCCTCGCACAGTGCGTCGATCTGGAGCGGGTGATAGACCCCCGGTTGGAAGTGCTCGTCAGCCCACCAGACACCGAACTCGTCCCAGCCGCGGTCGATATCCTCCGGGGTCCGTTCCTCGAGCGCCAACTTCGCGGCGTCCGTGCAACCCGCCGCCGCAAGCACACCAGCCACCGACAGCATGACGAGTCGGCGGCGTCGGTCCGGCACGGTTTCTTCATCGGCGCGCCGTCGACGACCTTGAGCCTCGGGCGGCGCCGGGCGACACGATTCGCCCAAGCCTCATCGAGCATCGGCGATCGCACGCTGTGATCGTGGTGTGTGCTCGACGGCGATCGAAGCCGCAGAGGTTCGGCCGGCGCTTGATCGCGCTGGAGGAGCGAAGGATGTGCCGGCGTTGCGCTCAGCAGTCGTGACTCAGCTGAACGCCATCAATCGCCTCGCGGCTGATGCCGGATTGTGCATTCCGGCGCATTCGGTAGCGCAGCGTGACGACTTCGTTGAAGCGCCAAACCCGACATCGGATGCTGGGCTCATGACACGCCAACAAGCAGCCGACCGACTCGGCTACCACCCCTCGACCGTGTCCCGTCTGGCGGCCGAGGGGCGCCTACAGCGAGTCGGCCGCCACTACACGCGCACGTCGGTCGAGCAACTCGCTGGAACCAACGGCCATGACTGACTGGAAGATCGAGCAGCACTCGAACCGGTTCAACCGAGCCGCGCTGACAGACGAGGCGGGGTGTCGTTCAGCGGAACAGTTGGGTGGCCCACCAACCGTTGGCGTCGAGGTACAGGCCGATGCCCATCTCGCGGCGACGTGGGTTGGTCATGTTGGCGTAGTGACCGGGGCTGTTGCGCCACATGTCGATGAACATCGCAGCGGCCGCATCGGGGTGGATGCGTGAGTTGCCGATCCAGGCAATGTTCTCGGCGTACTGGCCGTTGCTGTGCCGGAACCCGGTGCGCGCCATTTCCTCCGACCACTCGCGGGCGATTGCCGACAGCTGCGGGTCGAGCCGGAGCGCTGGCGCGCCGACCGCTGCGCGGATGTCGTTGAGCGACGTTGCCACCGCTTCCACCCCTGGGCCGGGCGGGTTGGTCGCCGGCGGATCGACACGAGCGGCGCGTCGCAAACTCGTTGCCGAGTCGGCGATGCGCAGCCCGCGTTCCTCTACGGCGTCGGTCTGTCGATCGGTCCCGGGGTCGGGAGCCGCCACGGACGGTCCAGCGTGACCGGCCAGTAGCACCACGGCGGCGACGAGCGAGACGATGGGGCCTCGTCGTTGGAACATTGGGGAGTGCCTTTCTGCGCCCGCAGATGGCTGACGGTGCCCGCCGCGCGTGACATTACAGAACCGTGTCGGTCAAGTGTCGGATAGGTGACCTGTCGCCGGTGACCGTCATGTCGTCGGGGCCCGGGTGCCGTGTGCACCCGGCGCAGTTCGCCGGGTGAGGCCAGCACGCCACCTCGTCACTACCGTGGGAAGTAGTGCCGCGGCCTGCGGCGCGAACGTCGCGACGAGGAGCATCGATGTCCGCCTTGGAGTCCACCCCCGACATGTATGACCTGCGGATGTCTGAGGACGCCCGCCCGCTGTACGACGCAGTGAAGAAGTTCATCTACACCGAGGTCGACCCGATCACCGAGGAGTACTTCCGACTCGGCGAGGGCCGAGAGGATCGATGGTCGTACGCACCCGGCCAGCTCGAGCTGCTCGAGTCGGTGAAGGACAAGGCCAAGGAGCAGGGTCTGTGGAACTTCTTTCTCCCTGACGCCGACACTGGCGAAGGCTTGAAGAACCTTGACTACGCATACATCGCAATGGAGCTCGGCAAGAACCCGCTGGCCTCGGAGTCGATGAACTGTTCTGCCCCCGACACCGGCAACATGGAAGTGCTCGAGCGGGTCGGCACCCAAGCGCAGAAGGACCAATGGCTCACCCCGCTGCTCAACGGTGAGATCCGCTCGGCCTACGCGATGACCGAGCCCGATCTGGCGTCGTCGGATGCCAAGAACATCTCGTGCCGTGCGGTACGTGACGGCGACGAGTGGGTGCTCACCGGCGAGAAGTACTACATCTCCGGCGCCGGCGATCCGCGCTGCAAGATCATGATCGTGATGGTGCAGACGAGCCCCGACGGGCCACCGCACCAGCGCCAGTCGCAGATCCTCGTGCCGATGGACCACCCCGATGTGGAAATCGTCGGCCCCATGCACGTGTTCGGCAAGGACGACGCGCCGCACGGGCACATGCACCTGCGGTTCAACG
>JBCBSO010000107.1:0-9306 GCA_039819205.1 Actinomycetota bacterium | reverse complement strand
CCGCCGGGTCCGAAGATTCGACGATCAGCGCCGGACAGATGGCGCGCGCATCGGTCAGCTTCTGCCCGGCTTTCGCACCGGCGCCACCAACGCAACCATTCGCCAGGCATCGAGTCGATCGACGCCAACCGCAAGGACAACCCCGGCGTCATCAGCGATCGGCAGCGTCGCCGCAGCAGACGACACCGAGTCGCCGAGCACGACGCTGTGGTCACTGCGCCACTGCTCACTGCGTGATGACGCACCCACGAGCACCGCACACACCACGTGGCGGGCGCCGGCCACCGCAGCGACCGAACCGGCCCCCGGCCGGCTCGCGCCGAATCGCTCGTTGTGCGCCAGCAACGTTTCGTCACCGCGGCGTACCCGCACGAACAGCTCGAGGTCGCCGGCGGGTTCGTCGTGTCGGCCAAGCGCCACCTCCTCGACTAAGCGGCAGGACGCAGTGGGGTCGAGGTCGAGCGTGGTCGACGCGCGATGCACCGACCCGGCGAGCGACACGACGGGCTCGGGCCGCCAGTCGAGGTGTCCCCGCTCGCCCACGTCGATGGACATCGATGTCGATGACGACTCGCCGCGTGGGCCTGGCCACACCAACGTGGCCGCAGCGGACCCGACGCGAGCGGTTGCCCCCGGGCCGACACGCACATCGGTGTGGAGGTCGTCGCCACCAACGGGGGCCGCCGCAGATCCGACGAAGAGGATGCGGTCGTGACACTGCCGGACCGTGAGCGGCGGCTCGCAGCGCATGTCGACGAGCCGATCGCGTCCATTGCGACGCTCGACGTTGATGAGGGAGCGGGCGCGCATCAACCGGACTCGATCGGCCGACCGATGCGCTGGCGCACCCAGTCGGCGATCGACGACACCCCGTTTGGATCGGCGAGCGACACCGCCGCAACCGGTGCACCGTCGCGACGCTCGTTGGCGTCGGCGACCATTCGTTCAACGTCGGCACCGACGTGGGGCGCAAGATCGGTTTTGTTGATCACCAACAGATCCGCCTTGGCCACGCCGGGGCCACCCTTGCGCGGCACGTCATCGCCGCCAGCGGTGTCGAGCACGAAGATCTGCGCGTCGACGAGTCCCTCGCTAAAGATCGCCGTGAGGTTGTCGCCGCCGGACTCGACGAGGGTCAGCTCGACCTGTCCGAGGGCCGCTTCGAGTTGCTCGACCGCGTCGAGATTGGCGGCGATGTCATCGCGAATCGCGGTGTGTGGGCAACAGCCGGTCTCGACGGCGACGATCCGTTCAGTCGGCAACACGCCAGCGGCACGAAGCGCATCGGCGTCTTCGGTGGTGAAGATGTCGTTGGTCACCACGGCGACCGACAACTCGTCGCGCAGGGTGCGGCACAACTCCCCGACGAGCGTGGTTTTGCCGCTACCGACCGGCCCACCGATGCCGATACGGACACTACGGGTACGGACACTTCGAGTCATGCGGCAAACATCCGGTTGTCCCACGTGCCGTGATCCTCCGCGAGAATCTCGGCGAGCACGCTCCCCCACGACGGCAGATCATCCGCTGACGCGTCACTCGTCGCCTGCACCGCCAGTCGTTCGATGTCGCCGGCGAGCAGCGCCGACAGCGCGGCGAGTTCGATCGGGTCGAGACCGAGCAACCGGATCGCCGCCGTTGTCCCGGCAGCAACCAGGTGGTGCAGCTGAACGGTCGCCGCATCCAGCGGCGTACCACCGATTGCGTCGGCCAACGCGCCGAGTACGAGTGGTTGCAGCGGGCCGCCGGGCAACTCGGCGAGCGCGTGCAACACGTCGCTGTCGCCAACCCGGGTCGCCACCCGCATCATCTGCCGCCCCAATTGGCGACTCACCTCGCGCTGGCGGGAAGCGATCAGGCGCGCCGCCAGCTCGGCATCGAGGGTGGCGGCGAACTCCGATACCGATCCGTCGAACGGCATCGCCATCCGCGCCGCGAACGCTGCCTCGGTATGGCCCGTCGTGGCGAGCCGGCCGCGGAGGTACCGCTCGAGTGTGGTTGCGTCGGACACGTCGCCGTAGCGCACCGCCGACTCGACACCGACCGATTGGGTGTGCCCGCCGGCCGGGAGACGAGCGTCGGCGATCAGCAACAGGAGCGGGTTCATCGTTTGCGTGAATGCGCGACGGACGGACGGGTCATCATCAGAAGAGGAAGTAGCGCTGGGCCATCGGCAGCTCGTCGGCGGGTGCTGCTTCGATCAGTTCGCCGTCGATGCGCACGGCAAACGAATCGGCGTCGATGTCGATCGCCGGCGTGGCGGTGTTGAGCGGAAGGTCGGCCTTGGCGACGGCACGCGTGTTGGCGATCGGCAGGAGCGGACGTTCCACGGCCACGCGCGCGGCGACGTCGTCCTCGATCGCGGCCTCGCTCACCCAAGCGATGCTGCGATCGGCGGCGACACGCGGCGCCGCACCCCACATCGGTCGCGGCAGCTCGGGTTGCGGCGTCGGGATCGAGGCGTTGGCATCGCCCATTTGTGCCCAGGCGATCATCCCACCCTTCACCACCAACTGCGGGCGCACGCCGAAGAAGGCCGGGTCCCACATCACCAGATCGGCGAGCTTGCCAACCTCCACCGAGCCGACGTCGGCCGCCAGGCCGTGCGTGATCGCCGGACAGATCGTGTACTTGGCAACGTAGCGGCGAGCGCGCAGGTTGTCGGCGAGACCGTCGCCGTCGAGCGTGCCGAGACGCCGCTTCATCACATGTGCGGTCTGCCAGGTACGAATGACCACCTCGCCGATGCGGCCCATCGCCTGCGAGTCCGAGCCGATCATCGAGATCGCCCCGAGGTCGTGGAGGATGTCTTCGGCGGCGATGGTCGAGGGTCGAATGCGGCTCTCGGCGAAGGCCAGGTCTTCGGGGACCTGCGGGTTGAGGTGGTGACACACCATCAACATGTCGAGGTGTTCGTCGACGGTGTTCACGGTGTGCGGCCGAGTCGGGTTGGTCGACGACGGCAACACGTACGGTTCGGCGGCGACGGTCATGATGTCGGGTGCGTGGCCGCCGCCGGCGCCCTCCGTGTGAAAGGTGTGAATCGAGCGACCGGCGATCGCTGCGAGCGTCGAGTCGACATACCCAGCCTCGTTGAGGGTGTCGGTGTGGATCGCCACCTGGACACCCGACTCGTCGGCGACGCGCAGGCAGGCATCGATCGCCGCCGGCGTGGTTCCCCAATCCTCGTGCAACTTGAAGGCGGCTGCGCCAGAGCGCAGCTGCTCCCACAGCGCCACTTCATCGACGGTGTTGCCCTTGCCGAACAGGGCGACGTTGACCGGCCACGGATCGAGCGCTTCGAGCATTCGCTCGAGGTACCAGGCACCGGTGACGGTTGTCGCCTTGGTGCCCTCGGCGGGGCCGGTGCCGCCACCGACGATCGTGGTGATCCCGGAGGCCAGAGCTTCGTCGAGCTGTTGCGGTGCGATCAGATGGACGTGACAATCGATTGCCCCAGCCGTGACGATCATCCCATTGCCGGCGATGATCTCGGTCGACGGTCCGATCTCGAGCGCTGGTTCGACCGCATCCATCGTGTCGGAGTTGCCGGCCTTGCCGATGCCGGTGATCCGTCCGTCGCGTACGGCGATGTCGGCCTTCACGACACCCCAGTGGTCGAGTACGACGGCGCCGGTGATGACCAGGTCGGGCGCACCATCGGCGCGCGAGCGGGTCGACTGGCCCATCGACTCGCGGATCACTTTGCCGCCCCCGAACACCACCTCGTCGCCGCCAACGCAGTGATCGTCGGTGATCTCGATGAACAGGTCGGTGTCGGCCAGGCGGATGCGGTCGCCGGTGGTCGGCCCGAACAGTGCGCGGTATCGGTCGCGGCTGATGAAACTCATGACGTCGCTCCACCCGCGGCGTCGTCGAGGGCGCCGGCAACGTCGTTGCGGAGCCCGGCAACGACGCGCGCCCCAACGATCGGCACCAGGTCGACCGACGTGGCGATCCCGGGTTCGAAACGCACCGCGGTGCCAGCCGGAATGTCGAGGCGCTGACCGCGTGCGAGGTGTCGATCGAAGTGCAGCGCCGGGTTGGCTTCGGCGAAGTGATAGTGCGAGCCGACCTGGATGGGGCGGTCCCCTGCGTTCTCGACCGTGAGCGTCGTCACCGGCCGACCGGCGTTGATCTCGATCGGGTCATCGGGTCCGAGCACTTCGCCCGGAACGAAATTTGGTGTGGGTGAAGACCCGGTCGCCGTACCGGGGCCGATTGGGTCGTGCAGCGTGACGAGCTTGGTGCCGTCAGGAAACGTCGCTTCGACCTGCACCTCGGGGATCAGTGCCGCAACCCCGTCGAGCACATCGTCGTCGGTCAACACGTGGCGTCCCGCCTGCATCAGGTCGGCGACGCGCCGTCCATCGCGAGCGGCTTCGAGCACCCAGCGGGTGAGCACAGCAATTGCTTCGGGGTGGTTGAGCCGGAGGCCCCGGTCGCGCCGCGCGATGGCGACATCGGCGGCCGCATACACCATTAACCGTTCTTGTTCGCGTGGTGTGAGTCGCATCGGCCGGTCAGACGCCTCGCTCAGCGAGCGAGTAGATCATGCGCGAGCGCGGCATGGCAGCCGATCGTACCGTCGACCACTTGGGTCACGCCGAGGTCCATCGCCACCGATGCGAGTGAGTAGGCCTCGTCGAGCGTGAAGCCGCCGCGGTCGACGAGCAGCTGCAACGCCAAGTCGGCGGCCATCGACATCGCCGCATCGAGATCATCACCGAAGCCGTGGGTGAACCATTGGGTGTCGGTGCGCAGCAGCGGCGATGCCACGGGCTGGTCGTCGACCACGGTCAGTCGAAGCCGCACGTCGAGCGAGGCCTCGATCGCCGTGCCGCAGATCTCTCCGTCGCCTTGCGCGAAGTGTGGATCGCCGACGTAGAAACCAGCACCCTCGGTGAAGATCGGGTAGTAGACCGTGGCGCCTGGGCCGAACCGCCAGTTGTCGACATTGCCGCCGAACACGCTCGGCGGGATGCTGCTGACGCGATCGGTGGTGTTCGGGGCCACACCGATCACGCCGAGGTGCGGGCGCACCGGCACCTCGACGGGCCGCGTGAACGCCTCGCGCGTCGCCGGGTCGGGATCACTGATGACCCCGGGCGGTTCGTAGATGGTGTTGGCGCGGAAGTCGAAACCGAAGCGGGGCCGTGCGTGGGTCGGGAACGCGCCGTCGAGGGGCGGGTCGACCAGCTCGTAGATCGTGATCCGCTCCTTGCCCATCTTTTCGTAGAACAGGCCCCAGTTGGCGGCACAGTTCGAGCCGTACGGCAGGCGCGGCCGCATCTCCAAGATGTCGACACGCAGGGTCTGGCCAGGTTGCGCGCCAGCGACGGCGATGGGGCCCGTCATGATGTGCACGCCCGGACCGCGCTCGCCGGGTTTGATCGATTCCCAGATCGCCTTGACGCCCTCGTCCATCAGGAGGTCGGGGGCGTCGCCGGCGTGGTGGGTGATCGCCTCGATCGTCACCTCGGTCCCCGACTCGACCTTCAGTGCCGGGGGCTCGTCTTGATCGAAGTAGCCCCAGAAACAGTTCTCAGGGGTCGCTGCGAGATGCGTCGCGCTCCTCATATGGTCTGACCATAAGACCAATCCATGAACGCCGCGTTACGGGCGGATCACGACCTCCCCGAAATCCCGGGGATTCCAGGCGCCACGCGCCGGATTTGACGACAATTTCGGTGGCATGCCGCTGCGCCGTCCACACGTGAAGTGCTCAGACGTGCAGTGAGGCGCAGCCAATCATGCCGCCGGCGCGACCGCCAGGAAGCCCGGCTGGCGCTGCGCCGTCCCAACTCGAAGTCAGCAGACCTGCACTGAGGCGCAGCCAATCATGCCGCCGGCGCGACCGCCAGGGGCCCGGCTGGCGCTGCGCCGTCCAACCCTGACGTGCTCAGACGTGCGGTGAGGCGCAGCCTATTACTACGTCAAGCCGCGGATGAAGGGTTGGGCGAGGGCTCGGGGTTGGCGAACGCGTGAGGCGAAGAGCAACACCACGAGCAGCGCGACCACGTACGGCGCGGCGTCGAGGATGAACGGGTCGATTTCGTAGCCCTGGACCGAGGTGGCGATCGTGAGTGCCTCGATCAGGCCGAACAGCACACAGCCGATGACCGTGCCGCGCAGCGTCCAGCCGCCGAAGATCACGGCGGCGATGGCGATGAAGCCGCGACCGTTGATCATCCCCGACTGGAACGAGCCCACTTGGCCGAGCACGAAGAAGGCGCCGCCGAACCCACACATGATCCCGGTGATCATGATCGCCTGGCGTCGACGGGCGTTGACGTCGATGCCGGAGACGTCGGCCGATTGCGGGTTCTCGCCAACCGACCGCACCTCGAGTCCCCAGCGGGTGCGATATACCAGCCACCACAAGAAGGGGACCAGCGGATACACCAAATAGGCGGGCCACGGGCGGGCGAAGAGCGCTTCGCCGATGAGTGGGATGTCGGCAAGCAACGGGATGCGGACAACGCCCGCACGTGCGGTGCCGAGATCGATCGACGTCGCTAAAAACGCGGTGAGACCGAGCACCAGCACGTTGAGGGCGAGTCCCACGACGAACTGGTTGGCGGTGAGCCGATGACTGAGATTCGCCTGCACCGAACCGATGAGCAGACCGAACAGACACCCGACCAGCACACCGACCGCAGCGTTGGCGATCAAGTGGTATCCGACGACCGCACCGAAGGCGCCGGCGAGCAGCATCCCTTCGACCGAGATGTTCAAGGTGCCCGCCTTTTCGGCAACCCACTCGCCGGTTCCGGCGAAGACGAACAGTACGGAGAGTTGGAATGCACTGATGTACAGCGCTTCCCCGCTGAATAGATCGAACAAGGCGGAGAAGAAGTCCATCAGCCGACCTCCGCCGGGGCGGCGGTTGCGGGTGATCCGCTGGGTACGCCATGACCGCCGCGCAGCGCACGGCGCCGGGCGCGGATGAACAGCAGCGCTGGCGGGATCAGCAACGCAAGAACCAGCAACGCCTGCACCACATCGGTCATCTTGCGATCGACACCGGTCGAGGCCAGGAAGCTCGATCCGGTGCGCAACATGGCGAACACGAACGCCATCGGTACGGCGAGGCTGATGCGGTTACGGGCGAGCAATGCAACGAGCAGTCCGTCCCAACCGAAGTTGCCGGCAAACCCAAACACGATCCGATCTCCAGCGGCACTCCCCAACAGCAACACCGCTCCAGCAACGCCCGCCGAGGCGCCTGACGCCACGAGCACCGATGCCGCCAGCGGTCGCTGCGCAATCCCGAATCGCTGGGCGGCGCGCGGATTGAACCCGAGCATGTCAACCCGAATGCCCAACACGGTACGACTGATGAGCACGCCGACGACGAGGGCGAGGCCCATGGCGATGAAGAACCCGAAATCGATCGAGTTGCCGAAGATCGTCAGCTGTGGCAGACGCACGTCCGCGGGGAGTTGCTCACCGGAGTTCACATGGTTGACCCGCTCGGTGTCGCGATCGGCAACGAGCCACGGCTGGCGAAGGCCGTAGGTGAGGAAGGGGAAGGCGACGAAGGTGAGGAGCAGCGTGGTCAATACCTCGGGAACGTTGCGCCACGCGCGTAACGCGGCCGCGATGCCAGCCCACAACGCTCCTCCGACCGCGCCGAAGAGCAGCGACATCGTGATCACGAACCACCCGGGTCCGCCGAGTCGCACCGCGAGGAAGGCACAGAACATCGCGCCGATCAACACCTGGCCCTCCTGGCCGATGTTTACGAGACCGGCGCGCGTCGCCACGATCGTGCCGACGGCGACGAGCAGCAACGGCGCCATCGTGGTCAACGTGAGGCCCCACGCTCCTGGCGATCGCAAGCTCCCATCGAGTAACGCGGAGAACACCTCCGATGCCGATCCGCCGGTGGCCGCCACGAGCAGCGCCGACACGGCCAGTGCGCCGGCGATGCAGCCGACATACAACCCGACGGCCACGGTCGATTCGCGGCCATCGATACGACGGCGACCCATGCGCGCCACAGAGCGGCTCAGACGCCCGGAGGCGCTCTCTCGCTCGTCCGGACGAGGCGACGTGCTCGGTGTGCGGCTCGGCTGTGCGGTTTCCGTCACTGCGCTCCCCCGTGTGCTCCTGAAGCGGCGCCAACCACGCCGCCCATCAACAACCCGATCCGCTCGGGATCGGCCTCCGAGCGCGCCATCCCACCCACGATGCGACCGGCGTGCATCACCAGAATTCGATCGGCGAGGTGCAAGATCTCTTCGAGTTCGCTCGAGATCAACAGCACCGCAACTCCGTCGTCGGCGACGGCGCGCAGCCGCTCGCCCATGAACTCGATGGCGCCGACATCCAGACCCCGTGTGGGCTGTGCGGCGATGACCACACTCGGGTCGGTGTCGAGCTCTCGAGCCACGACCACGCGCTGTTGATTGCCGCCCGACAGCGACGAGAACAAGGCGTCGGGACCCGAGCAACTGATGTCGTAGTCAGCGATGAGTCGCTCTGCGTCGGCCCGAATCTGCCCCCGGTCGATCCGCCGCAACACGTGGCCATGGCCGAACCGTCCGAGCTGCAGATTCTCAGCGACGGTGAGATCGAGAACGCATCCGGCGTCGTGACGATCTTCCGGAATCATCGCCACGCCGGCGTCGCCCATCGCACCGGCATGACCGGTCTCAATCTCGTGGCCGTTGACGCGGATCGTTCCAGCGTCGAGCGGCGTCAAGCTCGCAAGCACATCGGACAACTCGACCTGACCATTGCCCTCGACGCCGGCGATGCCGACGATTTCCCCGGCACGCACCTCGAGGTCGACCCCGTCGAGAACGGGAACGCCGCCCATCGAAAGCCGCGCGTCCTCGATCTGCAACACGGCCCGCTGGTGCGCAAGGTCGGGATCGACCTCGCGCTCGCTCTCGTCGAGCGCGGCGATGCCGAGCGCCACGGCCTCGCCGCGGAGCGACACCGGGCGGCCGACCATCGCCTGAGCCAGTGCTCGCTGATCGAACGAATCGGTCGAGCCGTGTTCGACAACCGCGCCGCGCCGCAAGATCGTGACGACGTCGGTGGCATGGCGGATCTCGTCGAGTTTGTGGCTGACCAGCGCAACGGCCTTGCCTTCGCGCTCCACAGCGAGCCGCAACACATCGAACAGCTGCTCGGACTCCTGTGGCGTGAGGACCGAGGTCGGCTCGTCGAAGATCACGATGTCGGGATCGCGCCGGAGACACTTGATGATCTCCACCCGTTGGCGCATGCCCACGGTGAGATCGCCCACCGTGGCGTCGGGGTTGACGGCCAATCCGTAGCGCTCGACGCCCG